>JAAZHL010000134.1 GCA_012510755.1 Leucobacter sp. | reverse complement strand
AGGCGCGACTGAATAACGATGACGTGATCGTTGTTCGTTGGGTCGAAAGTGAACACGGCGTCGAGCACGACTGCTGGTTCGACAGGGTGTGAGCCAACCGCTAAGCCGAGAATGATGCCTCCACTGAGTGCTGCGAGCCCGATAGAGATGAGCAGGGTAAACCGTCGCTGGTTTCCGGTCGCCCGCTTGCGGGGCGACCGGAAACCAGCGGTGGCTGTGGGAGCGGGGATCAACTGCCGTAGAACTCGTTGATGAGGTCAACGAGAATGGTGGAGCTGTAGTAGTCCATGCGGAACGACGACGCCGGGAGCACCTTGACTGCCTTGTTTTGCACGACTGAGGTGTTCGCTACGAGCGGGTCGGCAAGGAACGCGTCGAGCGGGTCGACAGCGAGACCGACGAGAAACAGTGTGCCGGTGTCTGCGAGTGCCGCGTCCATGTTTTCTGCGGTGAAGCCAGCCACATCGCCGCGAGTTGTTGCGGCAAGGTCGGTGGGAACAGGGGCGTGCTCGAATCCGAGCGACTCGAAGACTCCTACCTGCGGGCTGTCTGCAGAGAAGACATTGAGGCCGTTTGCCCCGTTGTAGACGGCGACGGTAATGGGCTGTTCGGGCAGCTTCAGACCATTGGCAGTATCTGCGACGTAGGTATCGTAGTCAGCTACGAGTGCGTCGGCATTTTCTTCAAGTCCGAGAACTTCGCCGAGCCGCTCTGCGAGGTCTTGCCAGGCTACGGTGCCGTAATCGAAGAGCACCGTGGGGGCGATCTCTTCGAGCTGAGCGTATTGGTCGAGCGTCGCGTCCGCGCCGGTCGTCGAGCCGACTATGAGGTCAGGGGCGAATGACTCGATCGACTCCATGTCGATTTCGAAGTTCGGGTAGGCAACTTCAATGCCACGCTCGTCAGCGATCTCGGCCCACTGGATAAAGAAGCCCTTGTCATCCGTGAGAGGGCCAGGTGTCGTAGCTGCCGAAGCGACCACTGGGGCGTCGAGCGCGAGCAGTGTGCCCGCGATGCTCAGCGAGGTGGCCAAGACGCGTGTCGGCTGTGTGGGAATCTCAGTAGTGCCAGCATCGTGCTCAATCGTGCGTGGGTACGCAGCTTCGGTCATAGCCGGCGTATCGGGGGGCGTTTCGGCTGGGGTCTGGTTCGCTGAGGCGCAAGCGCTGAGTGCGAGTGCGGCTGCGAGGATCACAGCTGGCGCGGTGCGACGCATAGTGAGCTGCATAAGTGTGGTTCTCCTTAGATATCAGTTATTTCCACATTGATTTACGTGTGCCAAGTCGACCATTTCGATTTCGACCAAGGTAAGCCTACCCTTAATCAGATCAACTTCTGTGACACTGTATCCATGCTCACTCGTAACCAACACGCAGGTACGGTCGTTCTTGGGAAGTTGTCGTACACAGGCTGACGGTTCGTTGTTCGGCCACGTCTGTTGTGAATAAGTGCGGGGGTGAGGGCAGGCAGTGCCAGAATAGAAGGCACAGATTCGAATCGAGATGAGGCGGCGATGACATACAGCGTGGCGGTTGCTGGGGCGAGCGGATATGCCGGCGGTGAGTTGTTGCGTCTGCTTGCAGGGCACCCAGAGTTTGAGGTGCGTACGGTGACTGGCCATTCAAGCGCTGGTGATCCGCTCATCATGCATCAGCCGCATTTGCGATCGCTTGAGGGGCTGCAGCTGCAGGCGACGACGCCTGAGGTGCTCGACGGGCACGATGTCGTGTTCTTTGCGCTGCCACACGGTGCCTCAGGTGAACTCACGGCTCAACTGAAATCCGTCTCGCTTGTGGTCGACTGCGGGGCAGACCACCGCTTACGCAGCGGCGAAGACTGGGCCCATTTTTACGGCGGTGAACATCACGAGGCCTGGAGTTACGGTGTGCCCGAATTGCTCGTACGCGAGTCTTCTGGGCAGCTCGTGAAGCAGCGGGAATTCTTGCGCGGCGCGACGAGAATCGCAGCCCCCGGTTGTAACGCAAGTACGGTGGCGATGTCATTGGCGCCAGGGGTTGCGGCGGGCGTGATCGAAGCAGACGATATTGTCACTGTGCTGGCGGTTGGGCCAAGTGGCGCAGGCAAAGCTGCCAAGACCCACTTGCTTGGCGCCGAGCTGATGGGCACCGCGAACCCGTATGCGGTTGGGGGGAGCCATCGCCACATTCCTGAGATTCAGCAGGCGCTGCGAGATGCAGGCGACGGGCAACACGGGTCTGCTGCGCCAAAGCTGAGCTTCACCCCGGTACTCGTGACGATGAGTCGGGGTATTCTCGCGACGAGCACCGCTCGTCTGGTGCCGGGAACGCGCCCCGAAGACGTTCGCGCTGCATGGCAGGCCGCCTACGCTGACGAGACGTTCGTTCATCTGCTGCCAGAGGGTCAGTTTCCGCGGACGGCCGACACGCTTGGCGCAAACACGTGCCTCATCGGGATCGCGGTTGATGAAGCGGCAGGCAGAGTCGTGGTGGTCGCGGCCCTCGATAATTTGGCCAAGGGCACTGCGGGGGCGGCAATTCAGTCTGCCAATATTGCACTAGGTATCGCAGAGTCGACAGGCCTTGCTGTCAACGGTGTTGCTCCCTAGATCACCACAAGATGAACCTCGCACTGGTGAGAAGTGAGGTTTGCACGTAGGCGCATAGACGCACAGAGAAAGAGGCAGCATACGATGTCAGTCACCTACCCACAGGGGTTTCGCGCAGCGGGAATGGCGGTCGGTCTCAAGAGCACCGGCAAACCCGACCTGGCACTGGTAGTCAATGACGGCCCACACCCGGCAAGCGCTGCCGTCTTCACGAGCAATCGAGCGCAAGCGAACCCAATTCTTTGGAGCCGCAAAGTCATGCTGCAGGGCACGGCCCGCGGGATTGTGCTGAACTCGGGTGGAGCGAACTACTTTACGGGTGATTTTGGCTATGAGACAACCCGCCTCACTGCCGAGGCGGTGGCCAAAGAGATCACCGCAAATTCCGATGAGATCTTGGTGTGCAGTACAGGGCTCATTGGTACGGGCGACCAGGTCTTTCGCGACAAGATCGTGAATAACATCGGTGAGCTCGTGTCGCAGTTGGGCCCCGATAGCTCGGCTGCAGCTTCTGCAATTTTGACGACCGACTCGGTCACGAAGACTGCAGACTATACGAGTGAAGCTGGCTGGCGCATCGGGGCGATGGCCAAGGGGGCGGGCATGCTCGCCCCAGGTTTAGCGACGATGCTGGTGGTCATCACCACCGACGCGCAGATCGACGATGCGACAGCAGATCGGGCGTTACGCGCGGCCACTGCAGTGAGTTTTGATCGGCTCGACAGCGACGGGTGCATGTCAACGAATGACCAGGTCACCCTGCTCGCGAGCGGTGCGACTGAGGTTGCCGTTGACGAGTCCGAGTTTGTGACCGCGCTCACCGAGGTGTGCGACAGTCTGGCGCAGCAGTTGCAGGCAGACGCAGAGGGCGCCAGCCACGACATCGACATCGAGGTTCGCGGGGCAGCATCGGCTGCCGACGCAATCGAGGTGGGCCGATCAGTTGCCCGCAACAATCTCTTTAAGGCAGCCATTTTTGGCAACGACCCAAACTGGGGCCGTGTGCTTGCCGCCATCGGCACCACAACGGCGGACTTCGATCCGTATCAGGTCGACGTCAGCTTCAACGGGGTGCGGCTCTGTCACGCAGGGGCCCCCGACCGGGCGGTGGACGAATGCGACTTGACTCCACGCAAGACACACGTGCTGATCGACCTACGGTCTGGCCAGAGCACGGCAACCATTCGTACGAATGATCTGACGCACGACTACGTGCACGAGAACTCGGCCTACTCTTCATAAAAGGAGCAGCATGACCACCACGACGGATACCCGTGACGAGGCAGCAGCGAAGGCAGAAGTGCTTGTCGAATCGCTGCCGTGGCTCAAGAAATTTCGTGACGCCATCGTCGTGATCAAATTCGGTGGTAACGCCATGATCAACGATGATCTCTTGCGTGCCTTTGCAGAAGATGTAGTGTATCTGCGACTCGCCGGCGTGCGCCCGGTGGTCGTGCACGGCGGAGGCCCTCAGATCAGCGACATGCTTGACCGCCTCGGCATTGCGAGCGAGTTCAAAGGCGGTTACCGGGTCACCACCCCTGAAGCAATGGGCGTGGTTCGGATGGTGCTGACCGGCAAAGTGACCCCCCAGCTCGTTGACCGAATTAATGTGCATGGGCCGCTCGCTGCCGGAACGAGTGGCGAAGACGCCGGGCTGTTTATTGGGCGCCGCCGACCACCGGTAACCGTCGACGGCGAGCAGGTTGATCTTGGGCTGGTTGGAGACGTCATTGGGGTGCACACGGAACCCGTGCTTGCCATGCTCGATGCCGGGCTCATTCCGGTAGTCGCCGGCATCGCTCCCGACCAAGACCGGCCGGGCGATTCGCTGAACATCAATGCTGATGCTGCTGCTGCAGCGCTCGCTGCGGGTCTGGGCGCAGAAAAGCTCATCATTCTGACCGATGTTGCGGGTCTGTACGCGAACTGGCCAGACCGCGACTCATTGGTCTCGAGCATTACCTCAGCCGATCTTGCTGCCATGCTGCCAAGCCTCGAATCTGGCATGATTCCCAAAATGCGCGCATGCCTAGATGCGGTGCAAAGCGGTGTACCCAAGGCAGCAATCATTGATGGCCGTGAGCCACACTCCCTGCTGCTCGAAATATTCACGACCCGAGGCATCGGCACCGAAGTGACCCCCTAAAGCAACCCAGCCGCAGCACAGTAGCGGGCATGTAGGGCATGTGAATCATGCACACCCTGGCTTCGGTCTTTGGCGCAGTCGCACACGCAGTGTTCGCGTGCGTCTCGATCAGCCTGGTGTTCACTGACGTACGTGAGCACCGGTTGCCGAACCGTGTACTTGGCTATGGGGGTGCGTTGACATTCGTTCTGCTTGCATCCTCCGCGTTAGCTTCTGCTCAGTGGCCCAGGCTGTGGCTGGCGGGCATGTCGGCTGCCGTATATGCCGTCTGTGCCTGTGTTCTGTGGATGGCCACACCAGGCGCAATTGGTGCCGGAGACATGAATCTTGCCCCGATTATTGGGCTGGTCGTGGGCTGGTGGGGCACCGCCACTGCATTCATCATGACCCCGCTGCTGCTCGGCCTCATTGGCGTAGTGGTTGGGGGAGTGGCATTGGCGCGGCGGCGTCGACAGGTTGCGTTTGGCCCCGTCATGCTTGCGGCCTGTTGGGCTGCTGTCGCCGCCGAAGCTGTACGCTTCAGCCTGCATTAGGCGCGGGGTGAGTGCACATCTGCCAACCGCTGCCCGGGAGTAAGATGGGTGCAAAGCAAGCATCGAGAAAGGCCAAGCTGTGACGTACGTGATCGCGCTTCCGTGTGTGGACGTGAAAGATCGCGCCTGCGTCGATGAATGCCCAGTCGATTGCATCTATGAGGGTGACCGCATGCTCTACATTCACCCAGATGAATGTGTCGACTGCGGGGCGTGCGAGCCAGTGTGTCCAGTTGAAGCAATTTATTACGAAGACGATGTGCCTGAGCAATGGGCAGATTACTACCGAGTCAACGTGGAGTTCTTCGACGAGATTGGTTCACCAGGCGGAGCGGCGAAGGTTGGCGTCTACGATTTCGATCATCCACTCGTCGCTGAACTGCCACCGCTCGGCTAAAGCCGGGTGAAAAACCCTATTTATTTCGGTATCGAGACATTTATTCGTTCTGCGCCGGTGGTTCTCGCCCACAGACGGCGTGGTCAACCGGATAAGCTGAAGGTGGCGCCCACAACGGGGCGCTCAATTTAGTGCACCGTAACCCACGAGGAGGCGACGTGACCGAATCGACCCAAGGTCAGACCGCGACTGCGAAACTGACTGTAGCCGGACGCGAAGCTGAGTTTCCTGTTCTCACCGCCACAGACGGCAACCCGGCAATCGATATCAGCACGTTAACACGTCAGACTGGCCACACCGCACTCGACTACGGCTTCGTGAACACTTCATCGACGAAGTCTGCGATCACCTATATTGACGGTGATGCCGGTGTGCTGCGGTACCGCGGGTATCCGATTGAAGAGCTGGCTGCGACCTCGACTTTTCTAGAGGTGGCTTATCTGCTGATCTATGGTGAAATGCCCACCCCAGAGCAGCTCAGCAATTTCGACAATGAGATTCGTCGACACACACTGCTGCACGAAGACATGCGGCACTTCTTTCAGGGCGTACCGCACACCGCTCACCCGATGGCCGTGCTGGCAGGTGGCTTGCAGACCATGTCGACCTACTACGAAAGCTCGCTCGACACCTCAGTGTCAGAATTCGTGCACGTCAACACCATTCGTCTGCTTGCGAAGCTGCCGGTGCTCGCCGCCTACGCGCACAAAAAGACGATCGGTCAGGCATTTCTGTACCCCGATAACAACTTGAGCTTCGTTGAGAACTTCTTGCGACTCAACTTTGGAAACCGCGCCGAAGATTATACGTTCAACCCGGTGCTCGTTGATGCACTCGACAAGCTGTTGATCTTGCACGCCGACCACGAACAGAACGCCTCAACATCGACTGTGCGGCTCGTCGGATCGACCGGAGCGAATATGTTCGCCTCGATCTCTGCGGGTATTAGCGCACTCTCCGGCCCGCTGCACGGCGGCGCAAACGAGGCAGTGCTTGAGATGTTGGCTCAGATTCGTGACTCAGGTCAGAGCGTGTCGACCTTCGTTGAGAAAGTGAAGCGCAAGGAAGACGGTGTGAAGCTGATGGGCTTCGGACACCGCGTCTACAAGAACTACGATCCACGTGCTCGAATCGTGAAAGAGAGCGCGGGTCGCGTACTCGACGAGCTTGGTGTCAACGATCCGCTGCTCGCACTCGCGCAAGAACTCGAGCAAATCGCGCTTGAAGACGACTACTTTAAAGAGCGCAAGCTCTACCCGAACGTCGACTTCTACACTGGCGTCATCTACAAAGCCATGGGCTTTCCGACTCGCATGTTCACGGTGCTCTTCGCCATCGGCCGGTTGCCTGGCTGGATCGCGCAGTGGCGTGCGGCGCATGAAGACGCACAGACAAAGATCGGGCGCCCACAGCAGTTGTACACCGGCGCAGCAGAACGGCACCTTAGCCGCTAGCCCGTTCACCGTTACGAAACCTGCTCGCAAATTTTTCGATACTCGCGGTGCCGATAGAATAGGAAGCGAGTACTCACAAGAGGAGAAGCAATGGCTGCAATGAAACCCAGGACCGGCGATGGACCAATGGAAGCGGTGCGCGAGACACGCGTCATCGTGGTTCGTGTGCCGCTCGAGGGCGGCGGCCGCCTAGTCGTCTCTGTGAACGACGCCGAGGCGACCGAGTTGCGCGACGTGCTAAACGCCGTGCTGCAAGACTAATACCGCATCACAAATGAGCCCCCGCCAAAGTAGGTGGGGGCTCATTTGCGTGTGCGGGGCGCCTTTTGGCGTGACCGGCGGCACAGCTCAGGCTGGCCAGGGGCCTCTCTACGCGCGGGGCGCCTCCCTGCGCGCAGAGACTGCTTAGCCCTTGAGTCTCGTCAATACGAGCAGCCCGTCGCCGGCCGGTGACAGTGCGGGCGCGATGGCCGGGGAGTCTGCCACCATTGCGAGCAGGTCACGCATGTTCTGTGTGTGTTCGTCTCGCGCGGCAGGGTCGGTGACCTTGCCGCGAACAAATGCGCCGGGCACCACTACCGAGCCGCCAGGCCGAACAATTTGCAGCGCGTGCTCAACATATTCAAGCAGTCGGGCAGCGTCGGCGTCGATCAAGACGAGGTCGTAGGCCTCGAGGTTGAGCCGAGAGAGCACCTGCGCGGCATCACCTTCAATTAACCGAAGGTGAGCGCTAGGAACCCCTGCCTCGGCGAAGATCGTGCGTGCTTGACGCAGGTGTTCTGCGTCGGTTTCGATCGAAGTGAGAGTCGCCGCTGGTGCGTAGCGCAGCAGCGCAAGGCCACTCACGCCAACTCCAGTGCCGATTTCGCAAATGGCGTTCGCGTCTGTTGCCGCGACGAGACCTGAGAGCTGCGCGGCTACTGCGCGACTCACCGGTTCGATGCCAAGTTCGAGTGAGAGCCTGCGTGCCCGAACCTGGGCATCGGTTTCGTTCGGGTACTGCTCGGCATACTGCCAGTTGCGTTCGAGACGGCTCACTGTTCCTCCGAGTTGCGTGTCAAGTGAAGTTTGCTGAGATTAGCGTACAAGCTCGACCGCGGTCGGCGGGTATGGCGCGCGGCGGGCGGCTGCGGCTCAGCACGAAGGCGCTACGATTGCTCGTATGGATGGTCTCTCGCTGAACAAGATATTCATTATCTTGGTCATTGCACTGTTCATTTTGGGCCCCGAGAGACTGCCCCACTACGCGCAGAAGCTCGGAGAATTTGTGCGTGCGTTCAAGCGTATGGCCGATGGTGCCAAGGATCGTCTGAAAGACGAGATGGGCCCCGAATTCGACGAGGTCGATTGGAACCAGCTCGACCCCCGTCAGTACGACCCGCGACGCATTATTCGCTATGCCCTGCTTGAAGACGAGAAAGAGGCGCTCGCTGAGGCCCGCAAGAAGCGTGCAGCCGAGGGCGTGCAAGCCCGCCGTGAGCGTGCAGAGGCACGTGCGAACGGCGTATCGCGCGGCACCCTCAACTTTGACGATGAGGCGACGTAGGCCAGCAGCCAGCTAGCGCTAGCGAACGCGCAACGGTAGCTGCGTGCCCGCGAGACCTCGGGGCATGCTGGCAAGCTGTGCGGCGATCTGTATGACTGCGGCCGAGGCCGGGTCATGAGGTACGTGCCGCACGGCGGGTGTGCCGGCGTCGCCGCAGGCACGAAACTCGGGGCTGAGCGGCACGCTGCCGAGCAGCCGTACTGGCTGTGGTTGGTCGGATGAGAGCCGATCTGCGACGGCAGTGCCACCTCCCGAGCCAAAGATGTCTAACACGCTGCCGTCAGGCTGTATCAGACCAGACATGTTCTCGATCACTCCAATAATGCGCTGACCAGTTTGCCGTGCGACGACGCCACTGCGCACGGCGACATCTGCCGCTGCAGACTGCGGGGTGGTCACTACGAGCACTTCGGCTTGGGGGAGTAGCTGACCGACGCTGATCGCAATGTCGCCAGTACCCGGCGGTAGGTCGAGCAACAACACGTCGAGGTCACCAAACCAGACGTCTCGCAAAAATTGTTCGATCGTGCGATGCAGCATGGGGCCGCGCCACGAGACTGCGGTGTGTCTGGGGTCGGCTTCACCGAGAAACATGCCGATGGAAATCACTTTGACCCCGTGTGCCACTGGCGGCAAAATAAGATCGTCGACTCGGGTCGGTTGCTCGACTTTCGCGCCGACCGCAAGACCCATAAGAGCCGGAATGGAAAACCCGAAGACGTCGGCATCTATGAGGCCGACAGCGAGCCCGCGGTCTGCCAACGCGACGGCAAGATTGGCGGTGAGACTTGACTTGCCGACACCGCCTTTGCCGCTCGTCACCGCGATTACCCGCGTCAAAGAATCGCTGCCGAACTGTGGTGCGCGGGCGGGTCGATCACCCCGTACCCTTTCGATGAAGGCCTGGCGCTCGTGTGGCGACATGACCCCAACTTCAACGTGAGCGGAGGCGACTCCCTGCACCTGCTGCACTGCTGAACGAACGTCTGACTCGATTCGACGAGCGGCGGGGCAGCCTGCGATGGTGAGCAAAATTGAGACTGTTGCGTCACCGGCCTCGGTAACCTGCACGTCTTGCACCATTCCGAGGTCGGTGATTGGACGCAAGATCTCTGGGTCGCGCACCTGCT
>JAAZHL010000133.1 GCA_012510755.1 Leucobacter sp. | reverse complement strand
GTTCCTGCTCGGTGATGATCAGTTGCGGTTTGTGGCGAATCACTATCTCGTGAAAGATGATGCGGTTGCTGCGGGCACTCGCGTGAATGGGCGTTTGGTGCGTGCGGCTGATGCGTTTGTTTATCGGCGTTCGCAGTTGGTTCGGGCGCAGAAGTGGGGCAAGTCGCCTCTAGTGTCTGCGTTCGTGTGTGTCGAGGGTGTCGGGCCTGCGGTGTTTGCGGGTTTTGCGGCACCTGGTGATGCGTACGACTGTGCCGATCACGGATGCTTTTGCGGCTGGGGTTACGAATATGAGACTGGTGAGCCGATGGGTCGCCCGTGGGTGAGCCCACTCATTCAGATCACGGCCACGACTGAGGATCAAACCGACAACACGTATGACGCGCTCAGGCCGATGATCGAGCTTGGCCCATTGGCTGAGGTGATCCCTAAGACGGGTGAAGAGTTCATTCGGTTGCCCAATGGTGGCCGTATTGATGCGGTTACGTCGAAGGGTAACTCGAGGCTTGGGCAGCGTGTCACTTTTGTTGTGCAGGATGAGACTGGGTTGTGGCTTGAGGCTAATGGTGGCTGGAACTTGGCGAAGAAGCAGCGTCAGGGTTTGGCTGGCATGGGTGGTCGTGCGATTGAGACTACGAACGCTTGGAACCCTGCCGATAACTCGGTTGCTCAGCAAACGTATGAGTCGAAGTCGAAGGATATTAATAAGGATTTTGAGCAACCACCGGCTGATCTTGATTTCAAGCTGAAGAAGGATCGCCGCAAGATTTTCGAGTTCAACTATCGTGCTGCGCCGTGGGTGTCGATTGATGCTGTTGAGGGTGAAGCGGCTGAGATGTTGGACACGGCACCGGCTGATGCGGAGCGGTTCTTTGGTAACAGGATCGTCGCTGGTTCGGGGTCTTGGATGGAGATGCCGAAGTGGGAGGCGAAGAGGGCTGACCCGCGAGTTTCTGTGAAGCCTCGCACTCGGGTGTGTCTGGGTTTTGATGGGTCTGACAATGACGACTTCACTGGCATTCGTCTTGAGACGCTGGACCAGTACCAGTTCACACCTGTCTATGGCGCATCGAAGCGGCCTACTTTGTGGGAGCCAAGGGATTGGAATGGCCGTATCCCTCGTGCTGAGGTTGATATTGCTGTTGCTGAGCTCGCGTCTGAGTACGAGATTGTGCGCGCATACTGCGACCCGCACGATTGGGAGTCTCACATTGATGCGTGGGCGGCGAAGTTTGGCGAGAAGGTGTTTGTTCAGTGGCCAACGAACTCAATTAACCGCATGTGGGCAGCTTTGGAGCGGATGGTCACCGATGTGTCTAACCCTGAGTCGCCGTTCATGCATGACGGTGACGAGAAGGTTCTCACTCATGTTCGCAACGCGGTGATTAGGTCGCGCGGGCTGGACGCTGTGACCCGGAAACGTAAGTACATCATCGGAAAACCCGAAGAGCATCAAAAGATCGACTACGCAATGTCGTCTGTCCTCGCGCATGAGGCGGTCATGGACGCTATCGCGTCTGGTGCTAACGCTGTAGAGCCTGATGCTCTCGCGTACGTCTTTTAGGAGGCCTCATGGCACTCACGCCTGATACCGCTGCGAAGCGTGCTGACAGTCTGTACCAAGTGATCGCGAAGCGCGCACCCGAGATCAAAGAGCTTAAAGAGTTCTACGAGGGTAATCAGCCGCTTGCGTTTGCCTCTGAACAGTGGCAGAAGTCGCACTCGAAGCGGTACAAGGGGTTCTCGGACAACTGGTGCGAGGTTGTTGCAAACTCTACGTCTGAGCGCGAGTCGGTGATTGGTTTTCAGTTGCCGTCTACTGCGAAGAAGCGCCCGAAGGCTGAGAAGCTGATTTGGGATGCGTGGATGCGTAATGAGCAGGATTCGTTGTCATCTCAAGGGTTCCTTGAGGCTGCTGTTGCTCGGCGTTCGTTCTGCCAGGTGTGGGGCGAGGCTGGCGATGGTGAGCCTATTGTGACGTGGCGCTCGGCGGATCAGGCTGCGGTGAAGTATGACGCTGAGACTGGTCGCCGTCGTGTTGGGGCTGTTGTTGTTTGGGATGATGAGGATGACTCTCTTGAGCGCATGACCTATTACACGCCTACGGAGGTGTGGCGGTTTAAGCGTTCGCGGCTGCTCAAGGGCTCTGGCCTGATTCTCCCGTCGTCGTTCCAACTGTCTGGCGGTTGGTCGATGGACTCGTATGGTGCGAATCATCTTGGCAAGGTGCCGGTGATTGAGTTCCCGAATCGGCCCGTGCTTGGTCGCGGCCCGTTGTCCGACATTAAGGGCACGGTTGCGATGCAGCATGCGATCAACCTGTTGTGGGCGTATCTGTTTAACGCGGCGGATCATGCGTCTATGCCGGCCCGTGTAGTGATGGGTCAGGAGCCGCCGAAGATTCCGATTCTTGATGATGAGGGGCAGCCGACCGGGCAGTATCAGCAGGTCAGCAAGGAGCAGCTTACTGAGGGGCGCATGTTGTGGCTGACTGGCCAGAACACGAC
>JAAZHL010000435.1 GCA_012510755.1 Leucobacter sp. | reverse complement strand
TCCCGCAGGATCTTCTGTATATGTAGATCCTGTCATGATGCTTGATGCGATGGATCAATATGATATTTCCGAAATTTGGGTCAGTGCTACAACAGGGTGTGTTAGAGATTTTGAATACTACAATAAGAAGACGTTTAATTCGTTCACTCATGCCTACCCATCGCGCTTTAAGGGTTATGCGATACTCAACCCATATTATCCCGACCGGATGAGAGAAGAAATAAAGCGTTGCTTTGAAGAATACGGTTTTATAGCAATCAAGATACATTCCTGGATTCAGGCATTTATCCTACATCAACCGATCGTATACGAGATCATGGATGCTGCTGGTAAATACCAAATACCGATCATGTTCCATGACGGATCACCACCATATGCAGACACGCTGCAAATTGCGGCTCTGGCAGAGAAATATCCGGAAGTGAATATCATACTTGGTCATAGTGGTTTATATGACTCATATCGATCAGCAATCCAGGCAGCTAAAGCGCACAAAAATATTTGGTTGATTCTTCAGGGACCAACAATAAATGATATGAAGGAAATAATACAGAGCAGTCCTCAAGAACGTCTTCTTTTTGGCACAGATTATTGTTGCGGCGGGTCTGGCTGGAAAGGCGAAACATTGATACGAGATCGGCTTGATATTCTCCGCTATGCATGTAGCGACTCCGCCTTGCTTGATCAAATTAATTGTAAAAATGCTCTTAGCCTATTAAAACGTTGACCTACATCATTTAGGAGTGTATTAAAAATGATTATCGACGTTCATGCACATATTCTTGATACGGGTTACCCTGTTGAGTCAACCACTACGGTTAACGCTTCAGAAATGGTGCACGCAATGGATCGTCATGGCATTTCGGAAATGTGGGTCAGCCCAGCCACCGCATTCGTTAGAGATTTTGTAGCTTCGAATAAATATCAATATGATTTCTTTAAACAAACAAATTATTCCCGCTTTAGAAATTATGCCGTCTTCAATCCATACTTCCCCAACGAAACCTCCGAAGAAATCAAGAGGTGTTTTGAAGAATATGGATTTGATGGAATAAAGATACATAATTGGATGCAAGGCATACTGCCTCACCAAAAACCTCTTTATGACATAATCGAAGCTTCTATCAAGTATCACGTTCCAGTATTGTTTCATGATGGTACACCACCCTACAGCGATACTTTACAGCTATCTGCTATCGCTGAAATGTATCCGGAAGCGAAAATTCTGCTCGGTCATTCTGGTCTTTATGATTCATATCGAGCTGCAATTCAAGCTGCAAATACACACAACAATATTTGGCTGGTTCTAATCGGACCAACCGTGGGTGATATGGAAGAGATCATTGTCAAATCCAGACGTGATCGATTGTTATTCGGCACTGATTATTGTTTTGGAGGTGGTGACTGGAAGGGCGAGTCATTAATACTGGATCGAATTGATATTGTGAAGTCTGCATGTAAAAACGAGAACGTATTCAATCAAATCATGTTTCAGAACGCGCTTGACCTAATAACATAAACTGTTTCAAGGCGCTGAAAATAATGAAGGAGGAATTCGTGTATGAAAAAATTGATCTCTCTCGCTTTGGTTTTTCTGATTTTACTTACAGTATTATCAGGATGCGCTCCAGAGCAAACGACAGGTTCAACGGGTTCAGAATCTTCATCAGATCAAACATCAGGTGGTGGAGAAAAGGTAGTTCTAACTGCAGCTTTAAGCATGGACAAGACTGAGGTATATAAAGAGTTCATTGCATCATATGAAAACAAGTATCCCAATGTTAAAATCGACCTCGTTTCTGTTGGAGCAAACACGAACGAATATATGGCTCTAGCTGTACAATCAGACACTATGCCAGATATTTTTTCGATAAACAGCGACACACAAGGCCGACAAATTGCGGATGAAGGTTGGATAATGGATTTACGGGGAACAGAAGTCGAGACTCTTGTCAGTCCTATGATCATCCCCTTTTTCACCTCAGATACAGGCCTACTGTATGGTGTTCCATATGGAATTGCCACAGTTCTCATGTACTACAATGCGGATATGTTTGAGGAAAACGATTTGGAAATCCCGACTAACTGGTCCGAATTCTTAGATGTCTGTGCCACATTGAAGAGTAAAGATATCGCACCGATATCATTAGCCGTATCTGACAGCGCAGGCAATACTGTTTTTAGCTCCATTTTTGCAAATCTGGAATCAGTCAATAATCCTGATTGGGAAAGTCAAATGATGGATGGCAGCTACAAATTTGCAGACGGAGCAGTTCCGGCGACATTCGCAAAATACATGGAATTGGTTGATAACGAATATCTGCAAGAAGGAGCGATCAACGCAACATACCAGGATAGCCTGGACGCCTTTAATCAAAAGAAAACTGCTATGTACATCGGTGGTTCCTGGTTTGCGACGTCAATCGAAGGAGTTGCAGATTTCGCACTGGCAGCATCAAATGTTCCATATAATGACGCTGGGACAGACCCCTACACACTCATCTCGCCAGAGACTGGTTGGGGTGGTAGCGCCAAGTCTGAACATCAGCAGGAAATACTAAATTTTATCATTCACTTTGTTAGTGACGGTAAGACCATCATTCAAAATGGTCGAGGTAGTGTTCCGATTACTAAAGATACGACCGGCAGTATTTTACCAGATGTCTTGTCTGATGTAGTGCCCGAACTTCTCAAATCAACCAAATCAGCATCTTTGTATTTTGTTTATCTGCCGACAACGTTTCAGTCAGAAATTCATAAGATTTATCAGGAGCTCATGATTGGAGCTACAACTCCTGAAGAGGCTGCAAACACGATGCAAACAGTTTACGATTCTGCGTTTAAAGATTAGGTTTACGTAATATGCGATGAGCAGGAAAGGCAGTTTATTCATTAGGCTGCCTTTCCCCTCTTCTTGAAACAAAAAGAAGCCAAAAAGAGCGAGGTACCACGATGTCTACAAAAATTGGACATAATAAAACGCTTGCAGCAACTCTCTTTTTAGCACCTGCATTATTGTTTTTGGTCATATTCTTTATTATTCCAGTGACACAAAGTTTCTATTTCAGTTTAACAAACTGGGATGGCTTCTCTTCATCATATAGATTCTCAGGTTTTGAAAACTATAAGTACGTTTTTACAGCCAGGCAGACGGTTCAAGTTATTAAAAACACCTTTTATTTGGCGATCATCTATATTCCCGTTCTCAATATACTATCACTCTTTCTCGCAGTTATCATAAATGACTGCAAAAAGCTTCAGAATGTATATAAGTCAATTCTGTTTTTTCCCAATTTGCTTGCTCTGGCTGTGACAGGTTATATTTTTAAAATGATTTTGAATCCCTCTACAGGAATTCTCAATCGAGTACTTGATTCGATTGGTTTAAGCTCGATAACGCTTGATTGGCTTGGAAATATTCACACGGTTATCCCAGCGATTAGTCTGACAACTATATGGGTATGTACCGGATTTTATCTTGTCATATACCTTGCAGGTATTATGGGCATTCCCCAGGATCTGTATGAAGCAGCATCTATTGATGGAGCCAGTCGTTGGCAAAAATTTCAATTCATAACATTCCCGTTGTTATCGCCATCTATTACGATTAATGTAATACTTTCAACCATTGGAATATTAGGTGCCTTCGATTTACCATACGTTATGACAGGTGGTGGCCCAGCCTATTACTCAACAACAATTGCTCTACAGATATATGTTTATAATTCAAAATCACTTCAGTTAGGAAACGGTCTCGTGCTGTCTGTTGTCCTTTGTATTGTCAGCATTATTATCACAGCAATTCTGTTCAAGATTACGACAAGGAGGAATATCTATTGAAAAGGACAGTTAAATCGCCAGCCATCAACGCCGGTAGTGTTTTTAATTATGTTATCGTTTCACTCTTCAGTGTTGCTTTCCTATTCCCCTTGTACTTTTTCTTTAACAATGCATTTAAGATCGGTAAATATATTTCGACAAATCCTTTTTATCTAACGCTCGAAAGCTTTACGCTTGATAACATCGCAGACGCTTTTCACATGATGGATTATATGCAATCCTTCAAAAACAGCAGTATTGTTCTTGTCGTCTCCTCAGCCATCATGATTCTTTTTGGTTCTATGGCTGCTTACATAATCGTGATACTAGGAGGACGGTTTCTGAACCGCTTATACCGATTTATTATGGCTCTCATGAC
>JAAZHL010000019.1 GCA_012510755.1 Leucobacter sp. | reverse complement strand
GGGTGGGGTTGGCAGGGGTGGGGGTGGGGTAGGGGTGGGGTGAGTTGGCGCGAGCGTGGGGCGGGGTTGGCGTGAGTGGGGGGCGGTTGGCGCGGAATTAGCGTGGGGTGGCGCGAGTTAGCGCGGGTTGGCGCGCGATAGGCTCCAGATCACCGCCAAGGGCTGCGAACGAACAAAGTTCAGGGACGAGGATCAGCAATGGTTGACGAAAGTCAACCATTGTCATATAGTTGACCTTTGTCAACCAATTTCATGAACAGTTAGGCGTCCAGGCAGCTCACCCCCAGGCCGATCACAAGTTGACACCTGGCATCTGGGCGACATCAACCGGCTCACCGACTAGCAGGCCATGACTGGCTGAAGTGTTGAGGGCGGGTGCTGATCCTCGTAGAAATGGGCACCGCCGCTAACGCAATGCCGCGCCACTGCTGCACTGCACGGCCGCAACCCCGGCACCCAGCGGAACCACAAAACACAAACCACAAACCACAAACCTCGAACCTCAAACCACAGACCACAACCCGACCACCGAAAGCACCACCACCCCGCATGACACGCAACAACGAAACCTCGACCGGTCACCACCCACAGACCGGCAAGGTGCCTCTTGTGCTCAAGGGCCGAGCCAAAAACCTCGCGCTCGCCGGCATCTTCTTGAGCACCTTCGTCTCAATGCTCTCGATGAACGTCGTCGGCACCTCGATGCCGCGCATCATCGCCGACATCGGCGGCACCCAAGCCAGCTTCACCTGGGTCGTCATGGCGACCACGCTCTCGTCGGCCATCTCGACCCCCATCTGGGGCAAGCTCGCTGACCTCACCAACAAAAAGATCCTGATGCAGCTCGCGATTACCGTCTTCATGGTGGGCACCATTTTCTCAGGCATGGCGAATGACCCGAGCTGGCTGATTTCGTTCCGCGTGGTGCAGGGCCTCGGCGTTGGCGGCCTCGGCGTGCTCGGCCAAATCTTGCTCGCAGAAATCTTGAGCCCCATCGAACGCGGCAAATACATGGGCATCATGGGCGCTGTCATGGCCGTCGCACCCGTCGGCGGTCCGCTCATCGGCGGCCTCTTCACAGACACCATCGGCTGGCGCTGGAACTTCTACGTCGCAGTCCCCTTCGCCATCGCCGCCCTCATCATGCTGCAGATCACGCTGCGCCTACCCACCGAACGCAAAAAGGTGACCATCGACTACGCCGGCATCGTGCTGATCTCGACCGGCTTCTCGAGCCTGCTCATCTGGATCACGCTCGTCGGCAGCGCCTTCGAGTGGGTGTCATGGCAAACCGCGACGATGGTTGGCGCCGGGCTCCTCCTGCTCGCAGTCGCCGTGTTCGTTGAGTTGAAGGCGAAAGAACCGCTGATTCCTCTGACAATGTTCAAGGATCGCACCTTCACCCTCTCAGTGTTGGCCTCAGTGTCGGTGGGCGTCGCAATGATCGCCACCATGGTCTACATCGGTCAGTACATGCAGATCGCACGCGGTCGCAGCGTGATCGAATCAAGCCTCTTGTCGCTGCCGATGGTCGCTGGCCTGCTCATTTCATCGACTATCGTCGGGCAACTCATCAGCCGCTACAACAAGTGGAAGGCCTACGTCGTCACCGGCGCAATCGCCCTCTTCGTTGGCGTCGTGATGATGGGTCAGCTGCGCTACGACACCTCGTTCTGGTACGTCGGCGTGTCGCTGTTCGTGCTTGGTTGCGGCGTCGGCATGACCATGCAGAACCTCGTGCTCATTGTGCAAAACACCGTCGCACCCAACGACATGGGCGCCGCCTCGAGCGCGGTCACCTTCTTCAGAACGCTGGCCGGTTCGGCAGGCATGTCGGTCATGGGCACCATGCTCGGCCACCGTGTCATCGACCTGCTCACCGAGGGATTCGCGAAGCTCGCCGCCACCAACCCTGAGGCGCTCGTCGGGTCTGATGCGCTGCGCGAAGGAGCGATTCCCAACGTCAGCGAACTCAACCCCGCGCTCGCGGTGGTCGTCGAAGAAGCTTACGGGCAGGCGATCGGTGACATCTTCTTAGCCTCTGCACCCGTCGCGCTGCTCGCGATTGTTGCGGTGATTTTCTTGCCGAACGTTCCGCTGGGCAATAAGAACAACGCACAGCGCAAGGCAGCCCAAGTGTCAACGCAGACCGGTTCGATCGACCAGATTGCGTAGAGTGAAACTATGAGCGAACACGCTGATGTGGGCCGCGCGGACGGTGTGGTTGGTGTGGCTGGTGTGGCTGGTGTAGCCGCTGCGGCCGACGCGGTCAGCGCGGCTGGCGCCAGTGGTGCGGGTGGGTCGGCTACCGGCGGGGGTAGCGCGGGTAGCGCGGGTAGCGCAGCCGGCGCGGGTAGCGCGGGTAGCGCGGGTAGCGCAGCCGGCGCGGGTAGCGCGGCTGGCGCGGGTGGCGCAGCCGGCGCGGGTGGGCCGGCTACCGGCGCGGGTGGCGCGGGTCGGCCCGCCGCCCATGGCGGTCAACCGGTCGTCGGCAATACCGAGCCGGGCCGTGCTCGCGACGAAATGATTCCCGACATCATCTCTGAGTTCTCGCAAGTTTTCGCGGCCGCCCGCAGCCGCTGGGCCCGCTACGCCGAAGACATTCACCCCGACCTGCGCGGGCCCGGCCTCATGAGCTTGCAAACCATCATTCGCCGGGGGCCGATCACTGCCACCGGGCTCGGCGGGATTCTCGACATGGACAAGGCCATCATCAGCCGCCAAGTGGCGAAGCTACGTGAGTACGGTCTGGTCGATGCGCGCGCCGCCGAGTCAGACAAGCGGGTGACCCTGCTTACCGCGAGCGCTGCGGCGCAGGCCGCAACCGATCTCATGCACGCCCGCACCGCCCAAGAACACAGTGTGCGGTTCGCCGACTGGAGCGACGACGAACTCGAGCAACTGCAGACCATGCTGCACCGGTTCAACTCGTCTGCCGACGGGTTGCGCGGCGAGGGGCCGGCGCGACGGTGCGCGCGCGAAGAATCCGCGGCAGGGCCGTCGGACAACACCTAGGTCGCCGCGAGCATGCCGTCGCGGCGCTCCGTCAGGCCACTGCGTCGCGTCACTTTGTCAGCCCACTCCGTCAGGCCACTCCGTCACGCCACTGCGGTCGGAGATCAACGCTCAGTCGGCGAAATTCTGGCCAAGTCTCCGACAGTGGCAGAATCTCCGACCGAAGTAGGGGCGGCGGGGTGCGAGGTGACTGGGGTGGTGAGGTGACTGGGATGCGAGGTGACGGGCTACTGGTAAGCCGCGGCGAGCGGGGGCGAGCAGGCAGAGTCGCGGCAAGCGGGCACGAGCAGGCCGAGTCGCGGCGGGGTGGACGGACTACGAGTAAGGTGCGGCGAGCGAGCACGAGCGGACTAAGCTGCTGCGAGGATCAGCGAGTAGGCCGAGCAGGCACCAGCAGGCCGAGTCACTGCAAGCCGAGCAGCTGCGAGGATCGGCGAGCCGCTCGCGGGCTGTCTGATCCTCGCCCCCAAAAACCCACGAACGACGCGCAACCGCCACGCGCGACTCACAGACCCGAATACGCGTGCAGACCCTTGAAAAACACGTTCACGATGGTGAAGTTGAAGATCACCGCGGTGTAGGCAACGATCGACAGCCACGCAGAGCGGGTGCCGCGCCAGCCGCGGGTCGCGCGGGCGTGGATGAACCCGGCGTAGAGCACCCAGATCACGAACGTCCACACCTCTTTGGTGTCCCAGCCCCAGTAGCGGCTCCAGGCGGCTTCGGCCCAGATTGATCCGGCGATGAGCGTGAACGTCCAGAACACGAAGCCGATGATCGCCATGCGATACGAGAGATCTTCGAGACGCACCTCATCAGGGAAGCTCCTCATGAACCGCAACGTCTCGGTTTCGCCCTCAGTGGCGGCCTTCGCGGCATTGACGCGGCGAGTCTGCAGCAGCTGCAGCACCGACAACCCGAACGAAAGTGTCAAAAACCCGACCGCGAGCACCGCGACAAGAATGTGGATGATCAGCCAGTACGAATCAAGCGCCGGCGGCAGCGGAACCACCGCCACGTAATAATTCATCTTCGTCAGAATGAGAAACAGCACCGTCAGGCCGGTGACAAGCGCGCCCAAGAAACGCAGGTCGACAAAGAACTGCACGAGCAAGAAAATGCCCACGATCGCGACCGTTGCGGTGAGCGCAAACTCGTACATGTTCGCGAACGGAACCCGCTCAGCAGCAAGCCCGCGCAGCGCTGCGGCGGCGACGTGCAGAATGAAGCCGAGCACCGTCAGCGAGAAGCCGATGCGCAGCGAGCGGCTGCGCGGCAGGGCGGTCTTTTTGCCCGATTTTGCCGCGGTGTGCGCGGTGGTGCCTGCGGTGTGTGCGGTGTGTGCGGTGCCACCAGCACTTGCCACGTCACTGCTGCGATTGGCCAGATCGACCGCATAAAACACGAAGGCCATCGAATAGATGACTACCGCCGAAAACAGGGCGATGGTTGAGAACTCTTCGAGTTGTTCGATCGATTGCAGCACAATTAATTAGCCTAACCCGCATTCATCTGATCTGTCTGAGAGATTGCACGGATAGGTGCGATGTGTGGGCTGCTATTCGGGTCAGGCTTGGGTTTCGTGTGGTGACGAAGCTCAGCGACGAGGATCGCCCGCCGCCCACACAACCCTCGCTGTTCATGCGGTTCGGCCGTGCTGCGCTTGCCGCCGGGGTTAGCTCCAGAGGGTCGTGTAATCGTGACCGAGCTCGCGCACAAGTCCGCGCAGCGTCGGCAGTGACAGCCCAATCACGCAGCTGGGTGCGCCCTCGATGCGTTCGATGAAGGCCCCGGCGAGACCGTCGATCGCGAAGCCACCCGCGAATTCAAGCGGTTCGCCGGTGGCCACATAGGCCTCGAGTTCTGCGTCGCTGATGTCCGCCGAGAGTGTCACTTTGGCGGTGTCGACCGCGCCGGCGGCCCCGCGTGTTTCACCGCCCGTGTGGTCGATCACCCAGAGGCCGGAGTGCAGCACGCCAGTCTGCCCGCGGTGCTGTTTCGCTCGCGCGAGCGCGACCTCAGGTTGGTGGGGTTTGCCAAGAATCTCGCCGTCGAGCAAAAACGCGCTGTCGCCGCCGAGCACCAGACCGTCGATCTCGGCCCCGTGCCTACGCACCACGTCTTCGGCTTTCAACCGGCCGAGGTACTCGGTCAGCTCTGGCGCGGTGAGCGGCCTGCCCAACTGCTGCTCGCGCGCAGTAACCTCGGCATCTTCATCGACCTCGGGCGAGAAACAGACTGGCTCGATGCCAGCCGCGCTCAGCACAGACAGACGCGCGGGCGAGGTAGAGGCGAGATAGAGGCGCATGGCCTCAAGCCTACGGTGTGCGAGGTGTGGGCTGATCCTCGCCCCTTTGCTGCCCTGCCCCTCGTGCTTTGCGCCGCCCGGCCCCGTGGTTCCCCGCCCCAGCCGCGACCCTGCCCCAGCGTTACAAGCACCGATCTGCCATTAACAACCTGCTTTCACCCGATTCGGGGTTGTAGAACGCAGATCGGTGCGGCAAGCTCGGGCGTGCCCCGGGTTCTAGTTCGGAGTGCAACACGAAGTGAGTCACGCTGAGCTTAGCTCTTGAAAGACTTCGGCAGGCGTTGCCCAGCCGAGGACTTTCCTGGGCCGGTTATTGATTTCCCACACATACTCGTCAAGCTCTGCCTGGGTCAGGTCCGCAAAACTTGTGCCTTTCGGAAGATACTTTCGCAACCGGCCATTGAAATGCTCGTTGGTACCTCGCTGGTACGCCGAGTACGGATCACAGAAGTAGGTCGGCACCCCGATCGTGTCAGCGAGCTTGTAGTGATGAGCGAACTCACTCCCGTTATCGGCGGTGATCGAGCGAACCGCGTGCGCTGGCAGCCCCTGATACACGCCGAGCTGCGCCTGCAACGTGGGCTCCGCAGCAACCTTCGACACCTTCACACCCACGTAGTAGCGACTCACCCGTTCGATGGTCGTGTGGATGCCGCCGCTGCCATGAGCACCAACGACGCTGTCTGACTCCCAATGCCCGAACTCTTCCCGCATACCCACTTCCTCGGGACGTTCGTGAATCGAGACGCGGTACTTGATCCGTTCAGCGTGCACGCTTCGTCCGTGCTTGCGGCGGCGCCTCTTCTGCCCGCGGGCCAGATATTGAAAGAGTCCGCGATGCTGCTGCGCTGGTGAGTAGATCCACGCGTAGAGCGTTTCCACGCTCACCCGCATCTGCCTGTCATCTGGGAACTCGACCGTGAGCCTGCCGTTGATCTCTTCCGGGGTCCATCCCCGACGCAAATGTGTGATCACCCAGTCAACGAGCGGGTTGTGGGTCATTCGGTTGGGCTGGTGTGAACGAGTAGCTCGACGATCCGCGTGGAGTTGAGCTTGACCTGCAAGATACAGCCGTTCGTGCGGGTCACGAGAATCAAGCTTGTTCCGAAGGTATGGGCGCGCATTCGCGTGGTCGTGCTCCGGCTGCCAGGAGTTCCGGCGAAGCTCTCGGCCGATCGTGGAACGGTGAACACCGAGCTTGCGCGCGATCTGCGCGCTACTCTCGCCTTGTTCACGGCGGAGTTCGATTTCGATGCGGTCGTCAAGGGTCAGGTGACTGTAGTGTGTGGACAAGGAAGCGCAGCCCTTCGTTTGTAAGTGTGGTAACTCACAATCTAGAAGGTGTTGCGCTTCCGACTAGAACCCGGGGATACTCGCGACCGGCATGAGCGGCTCTATCTTGCCGGTCAAGCTCAACTCCACGCGAACCGTCGAGGTACCAGGTCGCACCAGCCCTACCGGATGACCCATGACCGGCTCGTTCACTGGATGGTCACCCATGTGCAGCGGGGATGGACTCCGGAAGAAATCAGCGGCAGACTCCCAGTCGAGTTCCCCGACGATAGAACCACGATAGAACGCAAGAGCCGCTACTTCGTGGGCGTGAAGCTCCAGGCGATTGCTGCCGAACCCTGTCAAGTGTCGTGTTTGGTAGAGAGTTCTTTTAGCGGGTTTCAAGTAAAACGGGGACCGGGTTCATGGACCGGTATGCGGCTTCAAACTCGGACGGGGTGACATGGTCGAGCTCGCCGTGGAGGCGTCGCTCGTTATACCAATCCACCCACTCAGCCGTTGAGATCTCAACATCAGTGACGCCCGTCCAAGGGCCGTGGTTGCGGATCAGTTCTGCTTTGTAGAGCGAGTTCAATGCTTCAGCCATCGCGTTGTCGTACGAGTCACCTTTGGATCCGACCGACGCGACGGCAGCGCATTCCTCGAGCCGTTCGGTATAGCGAATCGCACGATATTGAACGCCGCGATCTGAATGATGTTTAAGCCCGGCCAAATCGCAGCCGGCGCGTTCACGCCGCCAGATCCCCATCCGGAGCGCATCAAGTGCGAGGTCGGTGTAGAGCCTCGTGGAGACCTGCCAACCAATGATCATGCGTGAGTACACGTCAAGCACGAACGCGGTGTACACCCAGCCAGAGAATGTTTTGACGTACGTAATGTCGGCGACCCAAAGCTCATTCGGTCGTGACGCGGTGAACACGCGGTCGACGAGATCAATGGGCCGATCGGTCTCGGGTGCAGGCTTCGTGGTGCGCGGCCCCTTCGCCCGCGAAATACCACGCAGACCCAATGCTCGCATCAATCTACGTACGGTGGATTCAGCGACCCGGTGGCCTTCACGACGCAGCGCCGCATGGATCTTGCGGACCCCGTACACACCATAGTTTGCGGCGTGGATGCGGGTGATCTCGGGCATCAGCTCTTGATCGCGCGTCTGGCGTGCAGAGCAGGGCCGTGATCGTGCAGCGTAGTAGCTTGACGGGGCGATCTGGCCGGGTGTTCCTTCGAGCGCCCGGCAGATCGGCTCGACCCCGTACTCGACGCGATGCGCGTCGAGGTAGGACACTTTCTCGGTCATCGTGAGGGGCGGTCGAGCTCCGCCGCGAAGAAAGCTGAGGTGGATTCAACCGGTCAGCGCAACACCATCGAAAATGTACTCGGAGGTGTGATGTGGCAAAGATCGGTAGACCAGGGCTCCCGTCTGATCGACGGCAGCAAGTGTGGGAAATGTGGAAGGCAGGCGCATCAATCAGCGAGATTGGTCGAACTGTGGGCTCTCCGCCAGGCTCCATCTTCTCAATCCTGTTGCCCTATGGTGGGATCTATCAGCCGCAGCAGAGGCGTCGCCCTGGCACACTGACGCTTGATGAGCGGGAAGAGATTTCCAGGGGACTTGCCGCTGGTGAGTCGCTCCGGTCGATCGGACGAAGACTCGACCGTTCAGCATCGACCATCAGTCGTGAGATTGCAAAGAATCGCGGGGCAGCAAGGTATCGTGCGGTAGATGCTGATGATCGTGCTTGGCGGCGGGCCAGGCGACCAAAGAAATGCAAACTCGCGAAGAACCCCGTGCTTCGCAGGTATGTCGCGGCGCGTCTGCGGGAAGACTGGTCACCAGAACAGATTGCCGGGACGTTGAAAAAACGCTACCCGATGGGAAGCAGGATGCTGGTGTCACACGAGACTATCTATCAGTCTTTGTACGTTCAGTCCCGTGGCGTACTTGCGAAGG
>JAAZHL010000132.1 GCA_012510755.1 Leucobacter sp. | reverse complement strand
TGCCAGCGGTGATCGGCATGAATCTTGGGGTGTTGCTCGTGTCTGCGGGGGCGTCGAGCGTCTTCTCGGCACTCATGCCATACCCGTCGACGCGGCCTGGCGACAGCCCCTTTGCGCAGCCTGCGGTGCAGGGCTCTGGTGCGGGACTCGCGCAGACGTTATCGATGCTGGTGGCGCTGCTGCTGTCAATCGTGCCGGTCTATGTCGCTGCCCAGGCCATCATCGAGCCCACATTCTTAGGGAACGTGTGGGCGTTGTTGCTCGGCGCGGTGTGGGGAGTCGTAGTGTTCACAGCATGCATCTGGCTGGGCGGCAAGATTTTTGATCGCAGCGCACCCGAACTGGTCGCGCTCACTCAGACGTTTGACTGATCGCGAGACTTCTGCGTGCTGGGTTGCGGCACTGCCAGCAGCGGCAAGAAGAACCCGCACAACGGCCCAATAAGCACCGCGAAGGCGATTGTGCCAAACCACACATCGCCACCGAGCACCCAGCCGATGAGTAAAACTGTGGCTTCGACTGAGGTGCGCCCTATCCAGATCGGCACACCGAATCGCATGTACAAGCCGACCATGAGGCCGTCGCGTGGACCGGTGCCAAAGTGTGAACCGATGTAGAGGCCGCTGGCGACGGCCAACAGCACCAGCCCCAGCGCAAACATGAGCACGCGTTGCCAGAGCTCTGGCGGGGGCGAGAACCAGATCATGCCGAGATCGAGCGAAGGCCCAACCACCAAAATGTTGAGCACGGTGCCAATTCCAGGGCGCTGTCGCAGTGGAATCCACAGCAGCAACACCACCACGCCAATGAGCACCGTCAGTGTACCGATGCTCAGCCCGGTCACATTCTCGAGCCCTTGAGAAAAGACTGTCCACGGGTCAACACCCAATTCGGCGCGTATCATGAGTGCCGCTGACAGCCCGAAGAGTACGAGCCCGACAGCGAGCTGGCTCACTCTTCGAAACATCACGAACGCAAGCTTATCCCTCAGACGAAGAATGGCTTATCTCTTCAGACGAAGCATGAACCCCGGGGCCCACGCTGCGTGCGTACACTTGAGGCATGGGTATTTTTACGCGTGACAAGTCAGACACTGGCGGTGGAATCGATGTGCTCGATCGCGAGCTTGAGAAGCTGCTGAACGAAGAACAGCTCGAAGACGGCGACCATGAACGCTTTTCACACTATGTGCCGAAAGACAATATTCTCGAATATGCGGTGACCGGCAAGCCCGTGCGTGCCCTGTGGGGTACAAAGTGGACGCAGACGCGGGACCCCGAAAAATTTTCGGTGTGCCCAGACTGCAAGCGAGTCTACGAACGCATGAAGAAGTAGCGGTTCTCGAAGCTCTGGCTTACACGAACTCGGTGCTTACACGAACTCGGTGCTGATCGCGGGGTCGCCGCGGGTGAGGCTCATCGCAATAGGTGGAAGCTCGGCCACGACGCGTTGATGACGCTCACGAGCTGCGGCGATGCCTTCGCGGCCAGTGTGCCCCGGCTGTGTCTCGCCCTGCACCACGAGGGGCACCAGCACCTCGCGGCTGTGTGCGGCAAGGTCGGCTCCCTCAGAGGCACCGCCTGGCCCATCACCTAAGAGAATCAGTTCTGTGGTGGCTGCGCCGCGGTCGTTGTATATGCGTCGAACGCTTTTTCTGCCACCAACTGAGGCTTTGTCAGTCGACTTCTTCGCGACCGACACCCATTCGCCGTCGTCTGCAGTTCGCGCAACAAGTTTGTACACCATTCCCATGGTCGGTGAGCCGCTACCGACCACCACTGATGTGCCGACTCCGAAACTGTCGACGGGAGATGCGCCGAGTGCCGCGACTGTGTATTCGTCGAGGTCGTTGGTCACCGTGATGCGCGTATTCGTCGCACCCAGGTCGTCGAGCAGGTTTCTCACCCGTGCGACAACGACGGGCAGATCACCCGAGTCGATGCGCACGGCGCCCAAGCCAGTGCCCGCGACTTCAACGGCGGTGCGCACACCCTGTTCGATGTCGTAGGTGTCGACGAGCAGAGTGGTGTCGGTGCCGAGTGCCGCGACCTGTGCCTCGAACGCCTCTCGCTCGCTGTCATGCAAGAGTGTGAACGAGTGTGCTGCGGTGCCCATCGTGGGTATGCCATAGCTGCGGCCCGCTTCAAGGTTGCTTGTCGCAGAGAAACCGGCGATATAGGCGGCCCGTGCCGCGGCGACTGCGCTGCGTTCCGATGTGCGTCGTGAACCCATCTCAGCGAGCGGTCTGCCGTTCGCAGCGTGTGACATGCGGCTGGCAGCCGTCGCGATCGCTGAATCTGCGTTCAGAATGCTGAGCGCGAGTGTTTCAAGTATGACTGCCTCGGCGAAGGTCGACTCGACGATCAGCACGGGAGATCCTGGAAAAAATACTTCACCCTCTGGGTAGCCCCAAATATTGCCAGAGAAACGATAATCAGCAAGCCAGTTCAGGGTTTGTGGCCGTAAGAAGCCCTGCGCCTCGAGCCAGGTGAGCTCTTCGTCGCCAAAGCGGAACGTTTCGAGCGCCTCGAGCAGGCGCCCGGTGCCTGCCACCACGCCGTAGCGTCGCGCACCCGAGAGTCTGCGTGCGAACAGTTCAAAGACGCTCTGCCGGTGCGCCGTGCCCGCAGCGAGTGCGGCATCAACCATGGTCAGCTCGTAGTGGTCGGTGAGAAGTGCTGTTGAAGTGCTCACGCGGCAAGCCTACTGGCTTCTGCCGAGGTGGTATCGAATTATGGAATTAGCGAAAATCGCGTGAGGTCACCGCCTCTGGCGCGGGGAGTGGCTCGAAATGGCCCGCAATCACATTTGCGAGCCCCTCAGGGCTGCGTTCGAGTGTACCGGTGACAATCATCGCGGGTGAGCTGCCTGCGATGCGATGGTAGTGCTGCCAGACCCGTTGCCACACCACTACGTTCGTGGTGCCGGTCTCATCTTCGAGGGTTAAAAACGTGACGCCACGGGCAGTGCTCGGTCGTTGGCGGTGTGTCACTAGCCCGGCGACCTTCACGACGTGACGATGTGATGCGGTGCGAAGCGCGTCAGATCGTGTGACCCCCTGTGTGTCGAGCCGGTCACGCAGCAGGGCGAGCGGGTGCTTGTCGGTGATGATGCCGGTGCTCCAGAGGTCGAGTGCGGTTTGTTCGGCGGCGCTGAGCAGCGGCAGCAGTGGGGGTTGCACGTGCACGGCGATGCCGGGTAGAAAACGTTCACGATTCTCTGCCGCAGGCGCAGCCGACCAGAGCGCTTCTCGTCTGCCTGTGGCGAGCCCCTCGCATGCGCCCGCGGTCGCGAGCGCTTCGAGCTCTACGCGATCGAGGTCGGCCCGCCTGGCAAGGTCTGCGAGGTCGGTGAAGGGGCCTGCCGTGCGTGCAACAACAATTCGTTCGGCGCTCGCCGTTGAGATGCCACGAATGCCGGAGAGCCCGAGACGCACCGCATAGGCGCCGTCTCTACGATGTGCAGCGCTGGTATCAGGTGCGCCCGCGTCAAATGCGCCCACAGCTGGCTGCTCGTGCTCGAGGCACGAATCGAGCCCACCCCGCGGTGTTGCACGGTCGCCAGCGTGACGCAGCGGCCCGGGCGGTTCGATTGATCCTGGTTGCTCTTGCTGTTTGTACTGTTTTTGCTGTTCTTGCTGTTCTTGCTGTTCTTGCTGTTCTTGCTGCTCTTGCTCATCGTGCTGTTCTCGCGGCTCGAGTGACGCGAACGCAACTGCGTGTTGCACCTGGGCGGGGAGCACGTCGACGCCGTGGCGTCTGGCATCTTCTACAAGGGTGCGAGGCGCATAGAAACCCATCGGCTGGGATCGCAGCAGCCCAACGAGAAATGCCGCAGGGTAGTGCAGCTTGAACCACGCGCTGGCGTAAACGATGAGTGCAAAGCTGATCGAATGGCTTTCGGCGAAACCGAAGTCAGCGAACGACTCGATTTGGGCATAGATGCTCGCGGCGGTCTCGTCGGTGATGCCATTTGCCTTCATGCCTGCGAAGATTTTGTCGCGCAGCTTCTCGATCTTCTCAACACCCCGTTTTGACCCCATGGCACGGCGCAGCAGGTCGGCGTCTTCAGCGCTGCAGTTGCCCACCGTCTGTGCGATCTGCATTAGCTGTTCTTGAAAGAGGGGCACCCCGAGGGTGCGCGCGAGCACTGGTTCGAGCATCGGGTGGGCATAGGTCACCGGCTCTTCCTTGTTGCGTCGACGCAGGTAGGGGTGAATCGCCCCGCCTTGTAGCGGGCCCGGGCGAATAAGCGCGATCTCGATAACGATGTCATAGAAACATCGTGGTTTGAGCCTGGGCAATGTGTTGAGTTGTGCCCGGCTCTCGAGCTGAAACACGCCGATTGCATCACCGCGGCACAGCATGTCGTACACCCCAGGCTCGTTTTTTGGCAGTGTGGCGAAGCTCCACTGTTCGCCGGTCGCTTCGTGCGCAAGGTCGATGGTGAGTTTGAGCGCGCTCAGCATTCCGAGGCCGAGCAGATCGAACTTCACCAGCCCCATTGATGCGCAGTCATCTTTGTCCCACTGCAGCACGGTGCGCCCCGGCATGCGTGCGTGTTCAATCGGGCAGATCTCGCCGACTGGGCGCTCGGTGAGCACCATACCGCCAGAGTGAATACCGAGATGCCTCGGTGCGCTGAGCAGCCGTTTCGCGAGCGTCCACACGTCGACAGGTATTGATGACTCTGCTGGGGGTGCGAGGTCTTTGAGCGAACTATGCCTCTTCAGTGATGTGCTGAAGACTTTCTGCGACTGAGCGTCATAACCGAGCGCTTTGGCTGCATCTCGCACCGCGTTCTTCGAGCGATACGTGATGACGTTTGCCACCTGTGCGGCACCGAGCCTCCCATAGCGGTCATAGACGTACTGAATGACTTCTTCGCGGCGCCCACTCTCAAAATCAACGTCGATGTCGGGGGCTTCTTCGCGCAGGCTGCTGAGAAAACGTTCGAACGGAAGCTGATAGGCGATCGAATCGACGTCGGTGATGCCGAGCACGTAGCAAGTTGCAGAGTTCGCGGCTGATCCTCGCCCTTGGCACAGAATACCTTTGCCTCTGGCGAACTGCACAATGTCGTGAACGATGAGAAAGTAGCCCGCAAAATCTTGTTGCGCAATGACCGCGAGTTCCCTTTCGAGCCGTTCGGTGATTACCGTGTCTAGTCGCGGGTAGCGCTCTTTTGCGCCTTGCCAAACAAGCGCACGCAGGTGACTCATTTGCGTGTGGCCTTGCGGGAGGGGAAGCTTTGGTAGCTTCGGCGTGGCTGCTCGCAGTGAGAACGCGAGTTCACGCGCCAACGGGGCGGTGCGGTGCACGGCGTCTGGGTGACGGTTGAACCTGCGCAGCATTGCCCGCCCCGAGCGTAGGTGTGCGCTGCCTGAAGCTGGCAGAAACGGGTCGAGCTCTGCGAGGCTGCGGCGTGCACGAATAGCGGCCATCGCTTCGGCGAGTTGTGTGTCTGCAGGAGTGGCCGCGTGCACGGCGTTCGTTGCCAGCGTCGGCAACTGCGTGTCTGCAGCGAGCGCAGCTAGCCGATCGATGCGGTTGTGGTCATCTGGGTGCCCCTGATCGGTCAGCTCGACGAACACGCGGTCGTCGCCGAAGAGCGCAGTGAGCCGGTCGATTTCTGCTCGTGCGGCGGCCTCGCCGTCAACACGATTCTGTGCTCGCGCGAGTGCCTGTTGTACTGCGCCCTTGCGGCAGCCGGTGAGCACCGCCCACTCTCCGTTCGAGGCGGCAGCGAGCATCTCAAGGTCAAACGCTGGGCGACCTTTTTGCCCGCCTGCTAACTGCGCTGTGGTGATAGCCGCAGAGAGCTTGTGGTAGCCGCTCACGCCATGTGCAAGCAGCAGCAGATGCGTGCCGGCAGGGTCGGGTTCGCCGAGCGGGGCAGCTTCGAGTTCGAGTGAAAGCTCAGCTCCATACACAGTGTCAAGATCGTGACCGAGTGCGGCCTCTGCAAATTGTGCCGCGCCCTGCAGCCCGTTGTGGTCAGTGAGGGCGAGACCCGTGAGGCCCAAATGTAGGGCTTCAGCTACCAGCGACTCGGGAGAACTTGCGCCGTCGAGAAAGCTGTAATGCGAATGGGTGTGCAGTTCGGCGTAGGCGTGGGCTGTGGACTCGGTCATGGCGTCACCGTTGTTGGTGATTGTGCGTGAGCGTTGTTGTTGTTGTTG
>JAAZHL010000131.1 GCA_012510755.1 Leucobacter sp. | reverse complement strand
CTTCAACGGGGTGCCGTTCTTCTTGTTTGAAAGTAAATATGGCTTGTCTGGCTCGCAGTCGGCAGATGTGTTCGCTGATGTGCTGGGCCAAGTGCTGACACTGCGAGATAATGATTCAGAAGACTAAGGAGCACACACATGAGCGACATCAAGACTGACGCACAGTTCAACCCCGCAGCGAGCATCGCCGGTGCGGCTGCGGCCGAAAGCGCCGAGATTATTAACCTGCTCGGTGACAGCGCCGAGGCTGCGGACGATGCCGGCGGTTGCTGCGGCGGGGCCTGCTGCTCAGCATAATTTATTGTGAGGGCAGCGACCACGAGTGTGGCGTTGCCCTCGCGCTTCGCTGCGTCGGGGCATCCCAGACAGCAACGAAGCGCGTGCCGTAGTCTTGAGAACCTATGGCGCATTTACTCGGGGCCGAGGCCCTGCATCTCGAAGTTCCTACGAAGGTCGTCTTTGACTCGGTGACGCTCGGCATCGCCGAGGGTGACCGCATCGGCATCGTCGGCCGCAATGGCGACGGCAAATCGTCACTGCTCATGATGCTGGCCGGGCGACGCGAGCCAGATGGTGGTCGAGTGACGGCGCGCAGCGGCGTGACGGTCGGTGTGCTTGATCAAGAGGATCGCTTCGCGCCCGGTGAAACCGTCGGCAACGCGATCGTTGGCGACGCGCCTGAGTACGAGTGGGCCGGGAACGCGCGCGTGCGCGACGTCATTGCAGGGCTGGTCGGCGACCTCGACTGGCATGCCGAAGTTGATGCGCTGAGCGGTGGGCAGCGTCGGCGCGTCGCCCTTGCGCGTGTGCTTGCGGGGGACTGGGAGATCCTCGCGCTTGATGAACCAACCAACCATCTCGATGTCGAAGCTGTTGCTTGGCTCGCCGAACATTTGAAGCGACGCTGGCCTGCGAACTCCGGCGCGCTGCTCGTCGTGACACACGATCGGTGGTTTCTTGACGAGGTGGCGAATCTCACCTGGGAGGTGCACGACCGCGTCGTTGAGGCGTTCGAGGGCGGGTATGCGGCGTATGTGCTGCAGCGGGTTGAACGCGATCGACATGCCGCTACCATCGAGCAGAAGCGACAGAATCTCGCGCGCAAAGAGTTGGCGTGGCTACGTCGTGGGGCCCCTGCGCGCACCGCGAAGCCGAAGTTTCGCATCGACGCAGCGAACGAGCTGATCGCTGATGTTCCCGAAATTCGTGATCGTGTAGCGTTGCAATCTCTCGCTGTTGCGAGGCTCGGCAAAGAAGTCGTGAACCTCGTCGATGTAGGTGTGTCGTATGGCGATCGCGTGGTGCTCGAAGATGTGGAATGGTTGCTCGCACCCGGCGAACGCACCGGAATTCTTGGCGTGAACGGGGCCGGTAAATCGACGCTGCTTGGTCTCATCGCGGGCACGGTCGAACCGACGGCTGGCCGCGTGAAGCGCGGCAAGACCGTGAAAGTGGCGACGCTGACGCAGCGGCTTGATGAGCTCGAAGAGCACCTGAACGAACCAGTCCGCGTGGTGATCTCGAGGCTGCGCACGAGCTTCACCGTCGGCTCTGGTTCGAAAGCGCAAGACTTGACTCCCGGGCAGATGCTCGAACGGATGGGGTTTACCAGCGCGCAGTTGTCGACGCCGGTGAAAGACTTGTCTGGCGGGCAAAAGCGGCGCCTGCAGTTGCTGCTGATTCTGCTTGATCAACCAAATGTGCTGATTCTTGATGAGCCGACGAATGATCTCGACACCGATATGCTCGCCGCGATCGAAGACTTGCTCGACTCGTGGCCCGGCACGCTGATCGTAGTGTCGCACGACCGCTACTTCCTCGAGCGTGTGACTGACCAGCAGTACGCGATTCTTGATCGGAGTCTGCGGCACCTGCCGGGGGGCGTGGACGAGTATCTGCGGCTGCGCGCTGCACAGGGGGCAGACGCTGCGACCTCGCGCAGCACTACGGGGCAGGCAGTCGACACTTCCCGTCATTCTGCGGGAGCGCAACGACTTGCAGAGATTGACCCTCTCGCCCAGCCAAAAAACGCCCTCAACGGGGCCGAATTGCGGGCTGCTGAGAAGGAGCTCGCCTCGGTTGAACGCAAGATGGAGCGGCTGCAGACCGACATCGCGAAGTCGCGCGACGGGCTGGCGAATCTGGATCAGACCGACTACCAGCTGTTGAACCTTGAGATGGCGAAGATCACGGCGCTTGAAGACGAGGTCGCGGTGCTCGAAGAGCGCTGGTTGGAGCTGTCCGAGACGCTTGAAGTGGGGTGACCTCCAGGGGACGTAAAATGCCGCGCATTCAGTAGAATTGCCGCGGGCCATGGTGGCCCAAACGACAACGGAGCGTGCGCGTGGTAGTTCAACCCAGTGAGTCTCAGACAGTGCCGCGGCGAGGGCGGCGAAGATGGTTGCTCGGTGGGGCGTTCGCATTGATGG
>JAAZHL010000130.1 GCA_012510755.1 Leucobacter sp. | reverse complement strand
GTCGCGAGCGGTGCGACGGCGGCCCATGCGCTTGATGCCGCAGCGCTCAGGATTGCCAAAGAGGTGAACGTTCGCGGCGACATCTATGATGAGCCTGCCGCGCCGGTGGTCTCGGTCGGCGAAGAGTTTGTCTGGAACATCGAGGTCATCTGTGACTATTTCACCGACCAGTGTGTCGGTGCGACCCTCACCGATGTAATTCCCGATGAGTTTGAGATTCTCGAAGATAGCATCAACAGCACCCCGAGTGGCATCATCACAGTCGATGGCCAGACAGTGACCATTGCATTCCAAGAGACACTCACCCGCCCCGCCGGTGCGATCGGTCTGTCTGCAGGCGCACAGATCACCATTCCAGTGAAGCTGCGTGCGATTGAACAGTCACGGGACGGCGAGAAGTTCACCAACCGCGCCGCGGTCGAGGCCGACAATGCCCTCGAGACAACTGACATCGCCTCGGTAACCGCGCAGGTAGACCTAACGCTGCTCGCAGAGGCCTCGAAGTCATTCGACCCCAGCAGCGCACTCGCCGAAGAGGGTGCGCCGCTGTCGCTGACCTTTGGCGGCAGCAACGCCTCAAACGGCGCCGTCGATACGCTCGTGGTGCAAGACCCGGCTAACCCCGCGGCGAACCCGAATATTTTTCAGCAGTACCTGCAGCTCGACGCTCTGACGAGCGCCACCTGGCCAGAGGGTGCTGAAGCCGCAGTCGTCTCGGTGTTCGATATGACGACTTCAACCTGGGTCTCGGCTGACTCGGTTGCCGCCCCGTCGGCACTCGCACTGCCTGCCGGCGTGGACGCGCAGAACATCGGCGGTATACGCGTCGAGTTCACGGCAGCGAACCCGACGATTCCCGCCGGCGCAACCACGAGCGTGCAGCTCGCGCTTTCGCAGCGCGCCAGCGCCGCAGGCATCACCGCTGACACCCTGCTGGCAAATACCTCAACGGCCCAGGTGAAGGCTGGTGCAGAAGAGTCGCCGATTGCACCTGCAAACGACGATGTGACGCTGCGCCCCGCGAGCACCGAAGTGACCGCCTCAAAGAACATCACTCCGCACGAGATCGCGGTGGTCGGCGCTGCGACCGAGGCGACCGTGACGCTCGGTGCGCTGAACTCTGGCACACGTGCGCTTGACACCCTCACCATTAGCGAGCCAACCAACCCAGCCGACCTCTCGGCCAACAACCTCATGGCCCCCGCGTTTACCGGTGGCGGCGTGACTTTTGCAGGCTTTGCTGGGGTCGAATGGCCAGTTGGCACTGAAGAGGTCTCAGTCACCTATTACTTCGCCGACGGCACCACCGAAACGGTCACCGGCACAGAGCTCGATGCGCTGCCTGCGCCCACAAGCACCGCACGTATCACCGGTTTCGAAATCACGTTCACTGGCGAAATTGTCGAAGGCGCCGAAGCAAAGGTGCCCTTCACCGTGCAGGCGCCCGAAGATCTTGGCGACCCGAGTGTGCGCTCGGTGAGCGGTCTCAACGAAATTACGGTGAGCGGCACCACTCCCGGCTCGGCGCCAAACCCCGATCCCGACACCGCAGATGACGACCTGACGATCTTCGCCGAGCAAATCACCATCACCACCGAGAAGACGCTGACGAACACGCAGCTGCTTTCGGTCCCCGGTCAAACCACCACCGCGCGTCTCAAGACGACCATCGCAAACTACCCGCAGACGACCGAAAATGCCACCGAAGTCATCATCGATGACCCGGCAAGTCTGACCGGCGTCACTGACTGGTACGAACACTTCAACGCGACAGCGATTACGCTGACCCAGATTCCAGCGAACGCGACGCTCACGGTGCAGTGGCGTGACGCCGCCGGCAACTTCACCGACGTGCCCGGCATGGTTGACATCGCCGGTGGCACCGTGTTCAGCGGTGCGATCGACCCCGCCATTATCGACCAGGTCGCGGGCATTCGCTTCATCTATAAGTCAGACGATGGTTTTGTACCCGGCCAAGAGCTGCTGCCAAACATCACGTACACGACCCGCTCGACGATTCGTACCACAAATGCGGCTATTCCCCGCATGCACGCTGACTCAACAACGCCCCTGACTGAGCCGCTGTTTAGTGATCTCGAGAACTGCTCGGCCTCAGAGGCGAGCAGCAGCGACCTCGAATCAGGCCGCGTTGAGGTGCCTGCCCCGTGCCCGACACTCGACCTCATGCCGGTCGGCCCGGGCGTCGGCCCCAACATCGACAAGAACTGGACGCCCGATTTGGTGTTCACCCGCTCGGGGCAGAACACCACGGCGAGCCTTGCCTGGACCGCTGGCATTCAAGGCCTCGACCAGGTCATCATCAGCGATGTGAAGACACACGCCATCACCGGCGTACCTCTTGAGGTTGGCCCAGATAGCGTCTTCGACACCTTCAATTTGACGCGGATCGGCCCCATCAACGACCCGCTCATGGCGTTTGACCAGGTGCAGGTGCAGGTCTACAACAGCGTCGATAATGAATGGCAAGACCTCGCCACCTGTACGGCAGCGGCCCCGTGTTCGGGCGGCACGATTTCCGCGATCAACCTGAGTGCTGCACAGCAAGAGTCAACCGTAGCTGTGCGCTTCATCGTCACCGAGAAGGACGACCGTACACCTACCCAAATCACCGACCCGCTGCCGGGCACCGGTGTGGCCGTGGGCAGCCGCAACTTCCCGCTGACCCTGCAGATTCGCGACGTGCGTCGTTCGGCGCCTAC
>JAAZHL010000129.1 GCA_012510755.1 Leucobacter sp. | reverse complement strand
GCATAGAACTCAGTCATGCTGCCCAGCATCTCAGCGGCGAGCTCGGGGTCGATGTCAGATCGAAAGCGGCCGCTCCCCACTCCCCTGCGCAGGGCCCTCGCGATGCGCGAATAGAAGTCGCGCTGCGTGCCCGCCCAGATCTCAGCAACTTCGCGATCGCTCTGCGACAGCTCGATCATCAGCCCGAAGAGAGCCCGGTGCGACTCGTAGAACTCGAAGTATCGCCGCGTCGTTTCAAGCACCGAAGTGATCGGCGATTGCACGTCCATGGGGGTGCGCGCGAAGTCGAACACCTCGGCGGTCATTTCGCGCAGCAGCTCGAGCATCAGCGCACGGCGGTCGTCGAAGTACCGGTAGAAGGCCCCCGGTGAGAGATCGGCCGCAGCGGTGATGTCGGTGATGCGCACTTCTGCATAGCTGCGGGCGGCAAACAACTGGGTCGCTGCGAGTTTGAGTCGTTCACGGGTGCCGCGGCCCTTCGGGGTCGCCGGTAGCTGCGGCTGAGCTGCGGCATCTGGCATGGTGGCCTCCAGGCGATCCTCGTCGAAAAAAGTGAATTTAGTTTTACAAATTCTGTTTTTCAGATTAGCGTAACAACAGCAGCCATGACCAAAGGAGCCCAATGGATCGCAACGAGTCGCTCGTTCTTGACCGCACTGAGCTAGATTTTTGTCTCTACGACTGGCTAAAGATTGAGAGCCTCACGCAGCTCGAACGCTACCGCGACCACAGCCGCGAAACCTTTGACGGCATGCTCGACCTCAGTCAGCAGCTCGCAGAAGAACTCTTCTTGCCACACAACCGCGAAGCAGATCTCAACGAGCCAACGCTGGTCGAAGGGCGCGTGCGCATCATCGACGCGGTGAAGCCCGCGCTCGATGCCTATGCCGAAGCAGGGTTTCTCTCGGCGACTATGGACGAGGCGGACGGCGGGTTTCAACTGCCGCACGTCGTCTACCGTGTGGCATTCATGTGGTTTCAAGCGGCGAACCTGTCGACCATCTCATACGCGATGCTCACCGTCGCAGCAGCGCACCTGATTCACGAGCACGCCTCATCCGAGCTCGTCGAGAAATATGTGCCGCCGATGCTCGACGGGCGCTGGTACGGCACCATGAACCTCTCAGAGCCGGGTATCGGCTCGTCACTCGGCGACCTCAAGACGAGCGCGGTGCGGCAGCCCGACGGCACCTACCGCGTGCGCGGCGACAAGATGTGGATCTCAGGTGGCGAGCACGATCTTTCTGAGAACATCGTGCACCTCGTGCTTGCTCGCACCGGCGGGCCTGGCACAAAGGGGCTGTCGCTGTTTGTTGTTCCGAAGTGGCTTGGCGAGCCGGGCGAACTCGGTGAGCGCAACGATGTGTCGCTCGTGGGGCTCAATCACAAGATGGGCTATCGCGGCACCGTGAACACGGCGCTGAGCTATGGGTCGGGGACACACCCCGTCGGTGATGCTGCTGGCAATGCGACCCCGGGAGCCGTCGGCTACCTCATTGGCGATGAGGGCGAGGGCCTGCGCTACATGTTCTTGATGATGAACGAAGCGCGCATCGCGGTCGGCGCCTCTGCCGCCGCACTCGGCATGTCGAGCTTCTTACACGCCCGCAAGTATGCGCGAGAACGCTTGCAGGGTCGCGAGTTGAGCGCGAAAGACCCGTCGTTGCCGCAGGTGCCGCTAACACGACACCCAGACGTGCGCCGCATGCTCATGCTCATGAAGGCATATACCGAGGGCGGGGCGGCGGTCAGCCTCTACACTGCAAAGCTGCTCGACGAAAGCGAGTCAGCCGCTACTGAGGCTGAGCGTGCGGCCGCAGACCTGCTCATCGACATCATCACCCCGGTAGCCAAGAGCTGGCCCTCGCAGTGGTGTCTGGTTGCGAACGATCTCGCTATCCAGGTGCTAGGCGGCAGCGGCTACACTCGCGACTTTCCGCTCGAGCAGTTCTACCGCGACAACCGTCTTAACCCCATTCACGAGGGCACGCACGGCATTCAAGGCCTCGACCTGCTCGGCCGCAAGGTGCGCATGCATGACGGCGCGGCGTTCACTGCGCTGCTCGCACGCATACGAGAGACGCTGGCGCGAGTGCGCGAGGGTGGAGCGAATGCTGACGGCGCGTTGGCCGATGGTGCGTTGGCCGACCTGGTTGCGGCACGTGTCGACACGCTCGAGTCGGTCACCGCGACGCTGTGGGCTGAGGGAAATGCCGAGCAGGCACTCGCAAATGCCACCACCTATCTCGAGGCAGCCGGCGATGTCGTGGTCGCGTGGCTGCTGCTCGATCAGCTGACTGCTCTGGCCGGTCGCGACGATGCCTTCGCGCGCGCCAAACGCCAAACCGTCGCGTTCTTCGTGACGCATGTGCTGCCCCGCGTCGACCCACAGTTCGCGCTGCTCGAATCGCGCGACCAGACGCTTGTCGAACTCGAAGAAGGACTCATATGACCCCGAACCCCAAGCCAAGCGAATCGACCAGTGCGGGTGGCAGTGCTGGCGCAGGCTCAGCTGCGGGCGCAGGTACGCAGTCAGCCACCAGCGCTGATGCGCGCCCCCTCAACATAGTGGTGACCGGCGCTGCCGGCGGCATCGGGCACGCGCTTGCTGCCCGCATGGTGCAGGGTGGCGCGCGGGTAGTGATGACTGATGTGCAAGACGAGGTACTCGAGCGTGCGGCGGCGCTGGGCGCGCACGGCGTGGTGAGCGACATTGCCACTGAGTCGGGAGTGCAGTTGCTCGTCGCCACGGCCCGTGCCGAACTCGGCAGTATCGACGTGTGGTTTGGTAATGCTGGCATCGAGCGCGGCGGGGGTCTCGAAACCTCTGAGGCAGACTGGAGCCGCACTCACGAGATCAATGTGATGGCGCATGTGCGCACCTCGAGGTTGTTGGTGCCCGAGTGGGTCGAGCGGGGTCGCGGCAGGTACATCGTGACCGCTTCTGCGGCTGGCTTGTTGACGATGCTCGGATCACCCTCGTATTCGGTGTCAAAGCATGGGGCGGTCGCTTTTGCTGAGTGGCTGTCGGCAACCTACCGACACAAGGGCGACGTCGTGCAGGCGATCTGCCCGCAGGGGGTGCAGACGCAGATGCTCGAGCAACCGGGTCTGCTGAAAGACCTGCTCAGTCACGACACGGCGCTCACGCCCGAGGCTGTCGCAGAACTGGCGTGGCAGTCGCTGCAGCACGATCGTTTTCTGATTCTGCCGCACCCCGAGGTCGGGGACTACTATGCGAGGCGGGCCACCGACACCGATTCGTGGCTTGGCGGCATGAACCGCCTGCAGCAAAAAGTTGAGGCGTTTTAGTCGAAGCCGATACCGCAAACTGCGCGACAGAAACAGCGGAGTGAACGCAGCTCGGCATCGACGGCGCCTGAAGCCGCAACAGACACCACTGTGTCCGCTGACACGCTCGCCGAAATTCGTCATTGGATTGTTGATCTGCTCGACCTCGACCAGTAGCTAGTCACGCTATGAAGGGAATAGTCTCGCTCTTTCAGCGTTAAGCTAGATACGTGTTCCGGGGCTGGTGAGATTCCAGACCGGCGGTGAAAGCCCGCGACCCTCGCACCAGCGAGGTTGAACCGGTGTAATTCCGGTGCCGACGGTGATGCACGCGATTCCAGCCGCAAGGCTGGGAGACGACGTGCGAGTCCGGATGAGAGGAACGCAGGTGCCCAACGCACCCGCAAACCCGGCGCGCAGTTCAGATGCGATGAACGAGGTAACGGTGCAAGCAGGCGAAACTCTGAGGGCGGCGATGCGCCGCGCACTCACGCTCGCCGAACGTGGCCCAGCGAATGACCCGAACCCGCAGGTCGGCTGCGTGCTGCTCGGCCCCGATGGCCACATCGTCGCCGAAGGCTGGCACCGCGGGGCAGGTACCCCGCACGCCGAAGTCGATGCGCTCTCGCAGCTGCCCGCGGCCTGGCGCGGCCGCGAACGCGAACTCGTCGCGGTCGTCACCCTTGAACCCTGCAACCACACCGGCCGCACCGGCCCGTGCGCCGTCGCACTCGCCGAAGCGGGCATCGGCACCGTTGTCTACGCTGCGAGCGACCCCGGTGACGCCTCATCAGGCGGCGCCGACACCCTGCGTGAAGCCGGGGTCACGGTCGCCTCTGGCCTACTCGAAGACGAAGCGCTCGCCCTGCTGCGCCCCTGGCTCGACCGCCAGAGCTCGAGTGCACACGATGTTGTTGAGTGCATACGGCGTGACAGCGGCACAGCGTATTCACCCGCGCACAGCGTATTCACCCGCAGTCGTCCACGCCCCCACGTCACCGTCAAATGGGCGCAAACCCTTGACGGCCGCGCGGCAGCAGCCGACGGCAGTAGCCAGTGGATCACGGGCGTCGATGCGCGAGGCGATGTGCACCGGCGTCGGGCGGAGGCCGACGCGATCCTCGTCGGAACAGGCACGCTGCTTACCGACAACCCAGCACTTACGGCACGCTCAGAAACCGGCGGCCTGCTTGTGCCACCCGCTGAACAGCCCATTCCGGTAGTGCTCGGCAGACGCGAGATCCCGGCAAGCGCGAACCTCTATCAGCACCCCGCGCTCGTGGCGCACGGGCTCGACGCCCCACTGCAGTTCGCAGGCGACGACCTCGTAGCACACCTCGAGGCCCTGCACGACCGTGGCGTGCGCCGCCTCTTTGTCGAGGGTGGGCCGACCGTCGCAAGCTCCTTCATCGCGGCCGACCTTGTCGACGAGGTGCTCATCTATATCGCCCCCGCGTTGCTCGGCGGCCCGCGACTCGCCCTCGGCGACCTCGGCATCGACAGCATGCCTGGCATCAAGCGCCTGCGCATCATCCATTTCGCGCAGCTTGGCGCAGATCTGCTCGTGAAAGCGGCAATCGAAGACCACCACCAGAACGACGGAGGCCACTAGTGTTCACCGGACTCATCGAAGAAATCGGCGAAATCGTCGCGATCGAACCCGTCGGCGATTCGCTGCGGCTCACCGTGCGCGGGCCACTCGTCACAAGCGATGCGAAGCACGGCGACTCGATTCAGGTGTCGGGCGTGTGCCTCACCGTGATCGACCAGGGCACCGCAGCCGACGGCGCCGGCACGTTCACCGCCGACGTCATGCAACAGTCACTCAACATGTCAACGCTCGGCGAGTTGCGCGTGGGCGACAAGGTCAATCTCGAGCGTGCGGCGCGAGTCGACAGCCGACTCGGCGGCCACATTGTGCAGGGCCACGTCGACGGCACGGCAGAGCTCATCTCGGTCACCCCGGTTGACAACTGGCGGGTGCTGCGGTTCGCGCTCGTCCCCGTGCTCGCCCCGCTGCTCGTCGATAAGGGGTCGGTCACGCTGTCTGGCGTGTCACTGACCGTCTCAAATATTTCGGGGGTCGAGGATCAGCCAGCCTGGTTCGAAGTCTCACTCATTCCCGAGACGCTGACCGCAACGATTCTCGGCGACCTACAACCGGGCGACCGGGTCAATGTCGAAACCGATATTTTGGCGCGGCATGTCGCCCGAATGCTGGGTTTCAAGAAGTTCGCAAGCGACGCCGCGGGCTCGCACGCATCAGCAATACAAGCAGAAGGATCACACTCATGACTACCCCAGGTATCAGCACGATCGAAGAGGCGATTGCCGCGATTGCTGCGGGCAAGCCCGTCATCGTCGCTGACGACGAGAACCGCGAGAATGAGGGTGACGTCATTCTCTCTGCCGAGCTCGCCACCCCCGATTGGGTCGCGTGGACGGTGCGCTGGTCGTCGGGGCTCTTGTGTGCCCCGATGACGAACCAGATCGCTGATCAGCTCGATCTGCCCATGATGGTCGAGCGCAACGAAGACGTTCGCGGCACGGCCTACACCGTGACGGTTGATGCCGCGCAGGGCATCACCACCGGCATCAGCGCCGCTGACCGCACCACGACGCTGCGCGCGCTCGCGAACCCTGATGCGCTGCCCACTGATGTGCGACGTCCTGGCCACGTGCTGCCGCTACGCGCGGTCGACGGCGGAGTGCGCGCGCGAGCTGGGCACACCGAGGCGTCTGTCGAGCTGATGCGCCTCGCAGGGTTGCGGCCGATTGCGATGATCGCCGAGATTGTGGCCGAAGACGGTGACATGATGCGGCTGCCAGGGCTCATCGAGCTGGGCGAAGCCGAAGGTGTGCCGGTCATCACGATCGAGCAGCTCATTGAATATCTCGACGAGGTCGACCCAGCTGGCACCCCCCACACCCCAACGCAGCACCGTCAGGTCAGCTTGCGCGCAGACACCCTCGTGCCCACCGAACACGGTGAGTTTCGTATGCGCGCCTACCGTGACCGTCGAAGCGGCGTCGATCATGTGGCGCTGATCGCGCCGAGCCCTGATGGCACCTTGCTGGGCGAAAATTCGCTGGTGCGCGTGCATTCGGAATGCATTACCGGTGAAGCATTTGGCTCGCTCAAGTGCGAGTGTGGACCACAGCTACGGGCGGCGCTC
>JAAZHL010000417.1 GCA_012510755.1 Leucobacter sp. | reverse complement strand
AGTATTTCCGGCTTGCGGAGCGATTTTATCGAGCGATTTTCGAGGAAGCGAAGGGTCTTTTTCATAAGGACGGCGGCCCGATCATCGGCATTCAGATCGAAAACGAGTATGGCCACTGCGGCGGACTTTTAGGCGACGACGGCGTCTTGCACATGCGAACGCTTACTCGGATCGCTCGTGACATCGGTTTTGACGTGCCGTACTTCACCGCAACCGGTTGGGGCGGTGCGATCACCGCCGGGCTCCTTCCGGTGATGGGCGGGTACTGCGAGGCACCATGGGATCCGAGGATCACACCGATTGAGCCGAGCGGAAATTACATCTTCACACACGAGCGCAACGACCACAGCATCGGATCGGATTACGGGATCAACGAGACCCTCTCGTTTGATCCTTCAAAGTTTCCGTATTTAACTGCGGAGCTCGGCGGAGGACTTCAGGTGACGCACCGCAGAAGACCGATTGCGACGGGTCGGGATATCGGCGCGATGTCGCTGGTTAAAATCGGAAGCGGTGCGAATTTGCTCGGCTATTACATGTACAGCGGCGGAACAAACCCGAAGGGAAAACGGACGACTCTTCAGGAGAGCAGATCCTCCGGAGATATTAATGATCTGCCCGTGATGTCCTATGATTTTCGTGCTCCGATCCGGGAATACGGGCAATTGGGCGATACATACCGTGAAATCAAGCTTCTCTCCATGTTCCTTCGGGACTTCGGATCCGATCTTTGTGAGATGGACACGTATATTCCTGTCGAAAATCCGCTCTTGCCCGAAAACAGCCGTGATTTGCGAACATCAGTGAGGCGGACCGGGAATCGCGGATATATATTTGTCAATAACTATCAACGAAAGCAGACTCAATCCGATCATTGGCGAGAGGTGCTCAGGATTCCTCTTGAAAGCGGTGAGATCTCCTATCCGCCCATCGATATCACAAACGGGGAATATTTCTTTTTCCCGTTCAACATGGAAATCGGTAACGCACGTATTATGACAGCTACCGCTTCACCTCTATGTATCCTGAACAGGAATACATACGTGTTTTACTCGGACAATGATCCGACATATGATCTCGAAGGGACGCTAGATTCGGCCCGGATTCTTTCGATTACCCGCGAGCAAGCTCTTAACGCATATAAGGTGAGCGGCAATCGGGATCATCTTGTGATTACGGACGGCTCTCTCTGGATGGAAAACGATGATCTTGTCATCGAGGCTGAAGGGTCAACAACAATGCTTGTATACCCAAGCTTCAACAATACACCGAGAGGTTTTGCCGACGCGGGAGCATGCGGAACCTTTCGTATCTATGAAAGGTTCAATGTCGACCCCGAATCGACCGTATCAGCCCGAGAGGTGTCCAGGGATTCTTCGCATGCGAGATATAAAATTCATGCAGAAATTAATACAGCGGCATCGGAATACCTTTTGCGAGTCAGATATCAAGGGGATGCCGCGAGACTTTTTGTCGGAGGCGAACCGGTCGGGGATGAATTCAACACCGGGGAACCATGGGAAATCGGCCTTGCTCGGTTTGGGATGCCCGAAGAAGTGGAAATCGAGATCTTACCGCTTTTCGATGAAGATGAGATTTTTCTCGAAAAGCCCGCGAAATTTATCAACGGTGTCGCGTGTAACTTGGAATCGGTTGATATCGAGGCCAGATACCAAACCAGAATTCGCATTCAGTAACGGGCAGACATTTATCTTTTTTCGTTGGCCGTTTGCTCGGAGCAATTGCTTTCCGGGCACATACAGTGATATCATAAGATGTGGCTATAAATCGGCACATGAATTTCGAATCGAGTCAAGGGGTGTAGCCCGTTCGGAACCGCATGATGATT
>JAAZHL010000003.1 GCA_012510755.1 Leucobacter sp. | reverse complement strand
GATGATGACCGCGACGAGACCATAGCCATCGGGTGACTGAGACCCGTAACCGTTCGCCGCGAAGTTGCCGAGTGCCGCGTCTGGGCGTCCACTTGCAATCACGAAGAGCAGCGACGAAGCGAGGGCGCCGCCCACGATCTGCGCGATGACATAGCCGGCCACATCTTTCCAGGCGAAGCGCCCGGCGGCAGCGAGGCCAAACGTGACTGCGGGGTTGAAGTGCCCGCCGGTGATCGGGCCGAAAGCGTAGGCGCCCACCACCACGGTGAGCCCGAAGGCGAGAGCTACGCCGAGAAAGCCGACGTGGCTGCCCGCGAGCACTGCGGTGCCGACGCCGCCGAGCACGAGAATAAATGTGCCGACGAGTTCAGCGGCGAGTTTCGCGCCGGTTGATGGCACTGAATTGCTTGGTGTGGGGGTGGCGGTCGCTGAGGGAGAAGCGTGAGACATCGTTGTTCCTTTCGCCGAACAGTAGAGCCGTTTTGTCTAAGCGACTCGTGCCGTTTCGACGAAGCGGTGTGTTCTGTCTCAGTGTAGGTCGAGACCGCGGCGAAACACGGTAACCAACTCCCGTTAATTTGCGCCAGCAGTCACACGCACGAGGTTGCCCCACGGGTCGTTGACAGTGAGGGTCTCACCGGTGACTGCATGCTCGATGCCGGCGGCGTCGAGCCGTTCGCTCACCGCCGCGAGTTCGGTCGCGTCACCTACTTGCACGGTGAGCGAGCCCAAGCCGATCGGGTTCTCGCGCTCGCCCGCGCCGACGCTCTGCCATACGTTCGTGGCCAGGAGGTGATGGTAGCCGCCGGCTGCATAGAAGAGCGCCCCGTCTGAGAGGGCAGTGACTGCGAAACGGAGGATGTCGGCATAGAACTACTCTGCAATTGCCAGGTCGCCGACTTTCATGTGCACATGACCCATGTCGGCGGTCGCGTCGGGGTCGAGTTTGAGGCCGAGCTCAGTGCTCAGGTCGCTGCCGAGATGCTCGGTGATGAACTGGTTGGGGTCAAGCGCATAGGCGCCCATTTCGACCTCGCCGTTAACCCAATTCCACTCGTCACTCGGCCGGTCAGTGTAGAGCTCGAGGCCGTTGCCCTCGGGGTCGACGAAATAGAAGGCGAGGCTGACCTTGTGATCGGCTGATCCTTGAAACGAGTTGGGTGCAACGGTCGCGATGCGCAGCAGCACCCGCGCGAGTGCTGCCTCGTCGGGATAGAGTATTGCCGAGTGATAGAGCCCGGCCTCAGAGGGCGTTGATGCTGGGGCCGTGCCTTCGCCGACCTGCAGCGTGATGAGCGGCTGATCGAGTCCCAGCTCGACGGCGTCAGCTGATTCGTTCAGCACCCGTAGCCCGAGCGCGGTTTCATAGTAGCCGCGCATCTGATCGAGGTCGGCAACCTGCAGTTCGACGACGCCCATGCTGGTCGAGTCGGGCAATGCGCTCTGTGGCACCTCGCTCGCCGCAGCATCAGTAGACCGCAGGTTTGCGACGACGATCCACACGATGATGGCGGCCACGGCGACAGCCGCGATGAGGGTGATGAGCAGGCCGGTGCGGGCGCGCTTGGGTTGGGGTGACAAGAGAAGCTCCGTGGTTGTTGGGGTGTGGGCGATGCTTGAGCGTTGGCCCGGTAATAGGTGTTAGAGACGAGGATCAGCCGGGCAGGTCTCAGTGCGATCCGCCTGCTGGGGGG
>JAAZHL010000128.1 GCA_012510755.1 Leucobacter sp. | reverse complement strand
CGAAAGAGGCACAGTTGAAGCGGTTGTCGCAGAGCAAGCGGCGCAAGCAGAGCAAGCAGAGCAAGCAGAGCAAGTTGTGGGCGGGGTCGTTGTGGGCGGCGAGTAGTCTGTTCGTTGCTTTGTCGGTAGTTCCCTTGCTGCTCGCGCTCATGCCCGCATTCGCCACTTCGGTACCGTTGCTGCTCGGTATCGCCTTTGGGTTGCTTTCGTGTGCTGCGGTAGCGCTGCTACTGATGGTCGTCATCACATTGCCGAAACGCAGCGCCTATGATTTCGATGCAGACTTCAAGGGGCTGCCAGCGGTAATGCGATGGCCGCTGCGTGTAGGTACGTGGATCGGCGCCGCCGTGCTTGTTGTCGTGAGCCTCATCTTGCTGATCGGCGGTGGCGGGGGCGAGCTTGCAACGACCAATGCCAGGTTTGCCATATCAATGCTTGCGACGATCGCCGCGCTGTTGACACTGGGCACGTCGTCAGCGGTGCCTGCAGCTGTGCTCGTGGGTCTTTTCATCGTGTGGTCTGCAATTATCGTGATGGCGTTTCTGCGGGGTGCGATCGGAATTTTTGCTCCAGCGACTGCGTAACTGTCACTTTGGGGCGAAGGTACGGTCACACCTGATTGTCAGCCAGGATCAATTCTCGTTAGATACCCTGGGGAGTATGGTCGCATGGCTCGTGAGTGCCGAAAAGATTGTTCCCGCATCTGCCTTGGCTCTTTTCGGTGTCGTCTCTGACCCCGTCACCGCTCACGCCCGGCTTCGCCCCGACCCGAACCCAATTAGCAGGAGGCTGACCACTTGAACCCGACCAAGACCAAGCGCGTAAACTCGATCGTTCCGCTCATCATCTTCGGCCTCATCGCCGTGATTGTGTTGGTCGCTTCGCTGCTTTCCCAGCGCCCTGCCGCCGAGGCAGAAGAAGCATCCCGGGCTGAGACGACGGCCGAGGCAACGGCCGAGACCGAGGCGGGCTCGGGGGAAGAAACGATCGACCTGACCCGTTTTGAGCGCCGCGACGCTGGTGACCTGCTCGCTGCCGGTCCGGTGGATGCACCTGTCGGGCTCATCGTGTTCTCTGATTACCAGTGCCCCTTCTGTGGACAGTGGAACTACGAGACCCTGCCTACCATGATGGAGTACGCTGAGCGCGGGGATCTGCGAATTGAGTGGCGCGATCTCAACGTCTTCGGCCCGGAGTCTGAGCGCGCCTCCTACGCCTCTTATGCGGCCGCGCTGCAAGGCAAGTTCTGGGAATACCATGAGGCGCTCTACCCGAACGGCGACAAGCGCGCCAAGAGCGAACTCAGCGAGGAAAGTCTCATTGCTTTAGCGGGGGAACTTGGGCTCGACACAGAACGGTTTGCAATCGACATGACCTCAGATGCCACCCGCGCTGAGATCGAGCGCAATCAGCAGCTGGGGTACTCCCTCGGTGCAGCGTCCACGCCAGTGTTCCTTCTCGGCGGGGTGCCGATCTCGGGTGCGCAACCTACCGAGGTGTTCGTGCAGGTCTTCGAAGACGCCCTCGCGAAGCAGAGCTGACCCGGTGGACATCGGCCTCGTTACTGCGTTCTTCGGTGGGATGCTCGCGATCCTGAGCCCCTGTGGGGCATTGCTGCTGCCTGCGTTCTTTGCCTCGACGGTCGGGGCAGGGCCGCGCCTCATGCTGCATGGCAGCATCTTTTACCTCGGGCTCCTTCTCGTGCTTGTGCCTCTTGGCGTCGGAGCGGGGGTGATCGGAACACTGTTTCTCACCCATCGCACGTTGATCATCGGGGTCGCCTCTGTGATTCTCGTGGTATTCGGTCTGCTGCAGATCTTCGGTATCGGCTTCGACGCGGCCCGGCTTCTTCCTGGCGGGCAGGCGCTGCAGCAGCGAGCCGCGTCTAGCGTCGGCATCATCAAGACCTTTCTGCTTGGTGCTGCCAGCGGCGTTGCCGGGTTCTGCGCTGGGCCGATCCTCGGTGCGGTGCTCACTCTCGCCGCAGCGCAAGGCGACCTTTTCACCGCGGGTGCGCTGCTCGCCGTCTATGGCGGTGGCATGGTCGTGCCACTCATCATCATCGCCGCTTTCTGGGGGAAGATCGGCGACCGTAGCCGCCGGGTGCTGCGCGGGCGCAGTTTCACTGTTCTGGGACGGGAGTTTCACACCACTTCAGTGATCACGGGTGTGCTCATCGTCAGCGTGGGCATTGTGTTCTGGATGACCAACGGCCTCGTTGACCTGCCGTCCCTCATCCCGACGAGTGTGTCGGCTTGGTTGCAAGGGCAGAGCTCGATCCTCGCGAACGGCTGGGTAGACCTCGCAGCGATCCTTGTCCTTGCCGCGGGTGCGCTGCTCGTCTGGTGGCGCGCCCGCGCACGTGCCACCACTACCGACTAGCCCGCCGATGAAATCGGGTTCTGCGCCAGGCCGGGGCTACGGTGAAAACGAAAAGGCCTCCACCGCGAACGATGGAGGCCAGATGGCGCGCCCCGAGGGATTCGAACCCCCGACCTTCTGATCCGGAGTCCGAAGCAGATGCTTCCGTGCCCTTCCAGCCGCAAGCAGTCTCTGATCTTCAAGTTCTTTGGGCGGCTAGAGACGCCGTCACGGAGACTAAATGAACATCTGTGAAGAATCGCCCGCGCCTTTGCTCGCTTTGAGAAATCTTCTGCAACACTTGTGAGCTGAGAAAGGTGCACGCTCGGGGTAATCGGTTGTCGTGCAGTATCAGCAAACAAATGCACGACACTGACCCACGCGCGCTACCCACACCCCCCGATTGGGAAGTACCCATCAGGTCATACATCTCATACTGTCGGCTTGCTGGTCGAAGAGATGAAACACTACGTTCCTTTCGGGAACGTCTAGAAACCCTTGCGCGACGTGTTCCATGCGGGCCAGCAGAAGTGACGCAATCGACACTGGCTACATACTTTGAGGCGCAGACATGGGCGGCAGCCACCAGAAGGTCGCGAATCGACACTTTCAGATCATTCTTTGAATGGCTGCATCAGACTGGTCAAAGTCAATCGAACCCCATGTGCGGGCTACCCAAAGTTTCTTCACAACCACCTGCACCAAATCCAGTCCCCTACAACATCTACCTCGAAACATTGATGCGAGCCCCAGCGCGTACGAGGTTGATACTTCGCCTTGCTGGAGAGCACGGGCTTCGG
>JAAZHL010000127.1 GCA_012510755.1 Leucobacter sp. | reverse complement strand
CATTAGTACTGAGCGCCGCGGGTGGGATATGGCCTCTACTTCGGTGATGCGGCCGCTGTCAACGAGGCGCTGTACGAAGGTGTGGTCTTTCGTAACCTGCCGCATTCTTCCGTCGCGCAACAGATAGAGACGCGAGTCGCCGATGTGGGCGAGCGCGAGCTTGTCGCCGACGGTCATGAACCCGCAGAAGGTGGTGCCCATGCCGGCGAGCTCTGGGCGTTCGCCGACGGTGGCGCGGAGCATGCGGTTTGCCTGCAGCAGGCTGTCGGCGAGTTTGCTTGCGACCTCGCTTGGTTGCTGCTGTTCGTGCTGGTCTTGCTGCTTTTGCGGCGTGACCTGCCCGGTGACGTCTGAGCCTTCGGCATCGATCTCGAGACTGTGGTGTTCGCCGCCCGCGTTTGCGGTGGCAAACTCGTCAAGTTTTGAGATGGCGCGAGTGGTCAGCGCAGAGGCGACATCGCCGCCCGCGTGCCCGCCCATGCCGTCGGCGACCAAGAACAGGCGATTGCCCGCATAGCCACTGTCTTGGTTGTTCGCGCGCACCATACCGACGTGGCTGCCGATGGCGCTGGCATAGCCGACTGTCACGCTCAGGGCCTCAACTCAAACGTGGTCGTGCCGATGGTGACCGGGGTGAACGGTGGCACGAGCACGGTGCCGGTGACGCGGCTCCCGCCCAGCTTGGTGCCGTTGGTTGAGTCGAGGTCGGTTAGCGTCCAGTGTGTACCGTTGCGTGCGAGTTTCGCGTGGTAGGTCGAGGTGTACTCATCGACGATTGCGAGGGTGGAGTCGGTGCTGCGGCCGATCGTGATGACGCTGTCATCGAGGGGCAGCACGGTGCCTGCTGATGCGCCTGAGGTGATCACCAGCGTGGTGGGCGTCTCGTTGCTCCCAGCTGAGGGCAGCGCTCCACCCGATGGGGTGATGGGCGGGGCAGCTGTCGGTGCGGGTGCGGGTTGCGGTGGGGTATTCGACGAGGATCGCTTCGCAGCCGCATCACTCGGCAATTTGCGCACGGGCGCACCAAACAGGTCGCTGCGCAGCGCATACACAATGGCGAAGATGAACAGCCACAGCAACAGCAGGAAGCCGATGCGCATGATCATCAGCGTGAGTTCGCTCACTGACCCCCCCAGAAGTCTTGGTCAATCGAGGGCTGACCTGCCTGTGCAGGGCGCTGATTGCTTGCGCTGGTTGCGTGAGTTGAGCCGCCGGTGCCGCGTGGGCTTGCTGCCCCGGTGGTGGTTGCGCTGGCTCGGTCGGGTACGAGCTGAAATCTGAGCGGCGTCTGGCCGATAGTGATCACGGTGTCGGGGCTGAGTGCTGCTTCGCGAAAGCGCTGCCCGTTGATCTTGGTGCCGTTCGTTGAGCCGAGGTCGCGGGCGATGCCTGCGGTGCCATCCCAAATAAGTTGTAGGTGCTGGCGTGAGGCTGCGGAGTCGGTCACCCGAATGTCGGCTTCGCTGCCTCGGCCCACAACGGTGGTGCCACGCCGCAACTGATGCCGCACGCCTTCGACTTCGATCACAGGAGTCCACGATACCTTGCCCTGCACCTGTGAGGCATCAATCATGAGTACGCCCGTGGTGAGTGAATCATCACGTTGCAGTTCGACGTCTGGCTCGCCGAGCAGCTGATAACCCTGGCGTTTTGCGTGCTTAGTGACAACGCCGATGAGTTCGCGTTCGAGGGTGCCGCCCATGCGTGACAGCCGCTCGGCGTCTGCGGGCGCCACGCGAACGACGAAGTGGTTGGGGGCGAGTATGCGGTCGCGGTCGACCACGACTGAACCGATGTCGAGCTCACGTTTTAGGCCGGCCGCGATCTCGACCGGTTGCACACCAGACCGAAAGGTGCGGGCAAATGCGCCGTTGACGGCGCGTTCGAGTCCGCGTTCAACGCTGTCAAGAATGCCCATGGCGACTGCCCTCCTTCGATCACATGCTACCCGGCAACACTGAGACCTGCCCGCTGGCTGGGCTGATTGTGGCACGAATTTTTGGTGGTTTGGCCCGTTGTTGCTAAGCTAAACGGGTTGTAGAGCGCCTCACGGCGCGTGCAACAGTACTCGCGCGAGTGGCGGATTGGCAGACGCGCTGGCTTCAGGTGCCAGTGCCCGCAAGGGCGTGGGGGTTCAAGTCCCCCCGCGCGCACGCGAACAAAATAGCCCCTGACCAGGTGTTTACACACTTTGGCCAGGGGCTATTTTTCGTT
>JAAZHL010000126.1 GCA_012510755.1 Leucobacter sp. | reverse complement strand
GTCTACGCGCAATCTAAAAATTGCGCGATAAGAGTATCGCCACTTCGAGGTGCGTGGTATGCGGAAACATATCAAACACCCGCGCCGAGTCGATGCGGTACGACGGCATCAGTGCGAGATCCCGGGCGAGGCTGTCAGGGTTGCAGCTTGAGTAGACCACACAATCGATGCCGCTCGATTCGATCCACTGTGCCAGCTGTTGCCCGAGCCCCCGACGCGGCGGGTTCACGATCAACACCTCGGGTCGTTCATCGCGTGTCGCGTTGAGCGCAAACTGCGTGGCATCAGCGGCAATAAAGGTCGCCTGTAGATTGGCTTCAGACGAGGATCGCTGCGCAGATTGCACCGCGGCTTCGCTCAATTCGACCCCAAGCACCTCGCACGCGCCGCCCACCGCGGCAGGCCCGGTAACGTCACCGGCACCACCGCCGCCTGCAGCCGCTGCCCCTGCCTGCGTCTGTGTCTGCGCCGGTGCCCGCCGCAGTTCGATCGCTGCAGCGCAGTGCAGCGCAAAACCGCCCACACCACAGTAGAGATCCCACAACGACCTCGGCGATCGTGCGGCCACCCAATCTGCCACCTGGGCATACAGGGCGCGTGCTACCCCGGTATTGGTTTGAAAGAAGCTTTGGGGCCGCAAGTGCAGGGTGAGCGGCCAGCCATCGAGCCCGAGTTGCATGGGCAACGACTCCCCCACCAGCAACACTTCGCGCTCGCCCTCGAGCACTGCCTTGTGCTCGGGCAACAGGTTGACCGAAATCACGCTGGCCTGCGGCACTCGCTGCTGCAATACCGAGAGGTGCGACCGCACCACTGCGCAGCCCGCATCGCTGCGCACAACAAAGCGCAGCATCAGCGCGCCGTCTGGCGCCTCAGTAACATGCACAAACTTGAGTTCACCCTGCCTCGCTGGCACATCGTATGGCGCCAGCCCGGTCACCTCGATGAACGAGGCGAGTTCGGCGATCACGCTGGCAATGCCAGGCGCTTGAATCGCGCACTCACGCAAGTCGACTCCGCGACCATCTGGCCCGAGTATTCCGAGAGTCACCGGGCCACCGGCGTTGCCGCCCACCACGAGCTTTGCGCGATTGCGAAACCCACGGTCACCCGCGGTGAACGTGGGCAGCCATACGGCATCATGCGCCTCTCGCAACAGCTCACGACAACGACGCTCTTTCTCAAGCAGCTGCGCGTCGTAGGCCGTTTCGATGAGACTGCAAGATCGACAGCGCCCTGCCTCAAAATAGTGGCAACGCAGCTGGCTCGCGGTCATGCTGTGAGACCGAGATCGTCCATTCGGCGGGAGTGGTCGGCAATCAGCTCGGTCAGAATGGGTTCGACGTGGCTCGCAACAAACGTGCGCCCCTCGCTGAGCCCAAGCACCTCACGACACACCAACAGGGTGTCGGCCACGAGGCGGCGCCCCCACAGCGCCAGCCGGTTTGCCAACGGTGGGTCAACCGCGATCTCAGCCGCAAGCAACTCACGCAGCTCATTGCGCAATTCGTTGTCTCGCAGCACCTCGATTGCGTCGCCCCGAAAGCTGTCTTTCACCCCGCGCGCTAGCTCTGCGAAGAATCCGTCGAACAGACCCCCCACCAGATAAATGGAAAGTACGTGCTGATGCCAGTCGGGAGTATCGATTCGGGTGATGTACCGGTTGATCACCGGCGTATACGGCTCCATCACCAGATGCGGCTCGCGCCCACGGCGGCGCAGTTCATTGCTGAGCTTCTGATGTTTCGTCAGCGTCATCCCAGCGACCCGCGCGAGCACCTCTTTTGACTCGAGATTGGGTGCACCACCCACTGCCCTGGCGGCGGCCTCATACAGTTCAAGCTGCAGGTAGGTGGTGAGCCCAAGAAACGGCATGATCCCTGGCGCAAACTCAGACAAATCGAGCTGCACCGGTTCGTTGCCCGCGTCACTAGAGCCCAGCTTGCGAGCCGGAATCTTCTCTTTGCGCAGTTTCTTGATCCACTCAAACACGTCGCCAGTGTACCGGCCATCACCGCTGCGCACCGCATAGACTGGGTAGAGTGGCCAACATTGGCCGCCGCAATTCATACATCGCGAGCGACACGGAGCGCTCGCGTGCTACGCCTGTCAGAGTCAGCGCGTAGCGTTCACTCTCACCGACAGGAACATTCGTGACCACGTTCACAGAACTCGGCGTCGACAAAGATATTGTTGACACTCTCGCAGCAACAGGCATCGTTGATGCTTTTCCGATTCAAGAGCAGACCATCCCCCTTGCCCTCTCGGGCCAAGACATTATTGGCCAAGCGAAAACAGGCACAGGCAAGACATTTGGTTTTGGACTGCCGCTGTTGCAGCGTCTCGGCACCTCACCCGAAAAGGGCGTGCAAGCGCTCGTGGTGGTCCCCACACGCGAACTCGCCGTGCAGGTATATGAAGACCTCGATTTGGCGGCAAAGGGCCGTGACGTGCGGGTCACTGCGATCTATGGCGGCAAGGCCTACGAAGGCCAGATCGACCAACTCAAATCAGGCGCGCAGGTCGTGGTCGGCACACCCGGCCGTCTGCTCGACCTCGCAGGCCAGCGCCTGCTCGACCTGAAGAACGTGCGCGAAATGGTGCTCGACGAGGCCGACAAGATGCTCGACCTTGGGTTTCTTGCCGACATCGAAAAGCTGTTTGCGCAGACACCCGAGACCCGTCACACGATGCTGTTCTCGGCAACCATGCCCGGCACCATTGTCGCACTCGCCCGCAGGTTCATGCGCACCCCCATTCACATTCGCGCCAGTGACCCTGACGAGGGCGCGATGCAGGCAAACATCGAACACATCATCTACCGGGCTCACTCGCTAGATAAAGACGAAGTGATCGGGCGCATTCTGCAGGCAGAAGGGCGCGGCAAGACCGTCATTTTCATGCGCACGAAGCGTGCGGCTGCGAAGTTGCAAGAAGAGCTCTCGGATCGCGGCTTCGCCGCCGCTTCAGTGCACGGTGATCTCAACCAAGATCAGCGTGAACGAGCCATGGCGTCGTTCAAAGCCGGTAAAAGAGACATTCTGATCGCAACCGATGTTGCCGCCCGCGGCATCGACGTCGACGACGTCACGCACGTCATCAACCACACCGTGCCCGACGACGAAAAGACCTACCTACACCGCGTAGGTCGCACCGGTCGCGCCGGGCGCACAGGCATTGCAGTGACCTTTGTTGACTGGGAAGACATGCACAAGTGGGCGCTCATTGATAAGGCCCTCGGCTTCGGCCGACCCGAGCCCGTCGAGACCTACTCGTCATCGCCGCACCTCTTTAGCGATCTGAACATTCCCGAAGGCACCAAGGGCCGTCTGAAGGCAACGCCCGTGAAAGATGGTGCCGACCGTGGGGCGCGCGCAACCGGCGCTTCTCGCGCGGCAGGCGGCACAGGCGGCTCAGCCGACGGGCAGCGGGCGCGCACCCGCACACGACGCAGAACCCGCAGTGACAACCCGCAGGGGCGCGGTCGTCACGAGCCGCATGGGCACGACAGTCACGGCCACGACCATGAGGGCAAGAGCGAGCCGGGCACCTCAAACGAGGTTGGCACCGCAGCCGCGTCTGGCGCTTCGGGTGATGGCGCACCGCGCCGCCGCCGCCGACGCGGTGGACGCAGCCGGGGCGGTCAGCAGGGTGGCCAGCAGGGCAGCCAGTCAGGCGAGAGCCCTTCGGTCAGCGAGGGCCCAGCCCCCGAGTAAGATCGGCAATCAGGTCGTCGGGGTGCTCGAGACCGATCGACATACGCACGATATCGACTCCGGGCTTCGCATCGCCCTCAACAGGGCGATGCGTGAGCGCCGCAGGGCTCTCGATCAGTGAATCCACCCCGCCGAGCGACACCGCATGGGTGAACACCTGCACCGATGACGTCAACTGCTTGGCAGCTTCATACCCGCCAGCAAGCCGAATCGAGACCATCGCGCCGGTACCCGACATCTGTGTGCCGATCACGCCCGCGGGGTCGGCGTTCATGCCAGGGTAGAACACCTCGGTCACGGCGGGGTGCGAGTGCAACCATTCCGCCACGCGACGCGCGTTCTCTTGTTGAGCGCGCACCCGCAAAGGCAGCGTAGTGAGCCCCCGGTGCAGCAGGTAGGCAGCGAGCGGGTGCAGAATGGCGCCCGTAATCACACGAATTGCGCGAAGCCTTTCAGCGTGCGGCTCGGCACACGCAATCACGCCGCCGAGCACATCACCGTGACCACCCAAGTACTTCGTTGCGCTGTGCATCGCCATTGCAGCGCCGTGATCGAGCGGGTTTTGCAACACGGGTGTGGCAAACGTGTTATCGACGAGCACCGGCACCTCACCGGCCTGATCGACAACCGCACGAATACTCACCAGTTCGAGGGTCGGGTTGGCCGAGGTCTCCATGATGACCAGCCCGGTATCGTCGCGCAGCGATCCTGCGACCTCATCAGGCGCGCAAAAGGTAACTTCGGTGCCCAGCATGCCGGTTGCGAGAATGTGATCGGTGCCACCGTACAGTGGGCGAACGGCCACCACATGCTTCTTGCCAGACGGCGGCGCGAACGCAAGCAATGCGGCAGTGAGCGCAGCCATGCCGCTCGAGAACGCGACAGAAGTCTCTGCATGCTCGAGTTGTGCGAGCGCCGACTCGAACCGGGCAACGGTCGGGTTCCAGAGTCGCGAATACACGGCGCTGCCGTCTTGCGGCAGTGTGCCGCCACCAGCCAGGGCCTCATATGAGTCTCCGCCGCGCTCGATGTCTGGCAGCGGATTGGTCGTAGACAGATCAATCGGCAGGGCGTGCAATCCCAGCGCAGTGAGGTCTTCGCGGCCAGCATGCACCGCAAGTGTGTCAAAGTGAAAGTTCGCAGTAGTCATAGAAGAACTCTCGCACATGAACGAGTGTATGTGCGCATTTCTCCCGACGCGCTTCGACAATGCTGCCTGGAGTGCGAGCAACACCTCACGTCGCCTCACACGCTGCAGCCGTCACACGCTGCAGTCCGTCACGCACCTTCGTACTTACGTGCCGCAAAACGTCACGTGCCGTCTGAGCCCCGGCGCACCCGCCGATTCGAAACGTTCAAACCCAGGCCTGCGCGTAAATGGCGAGCTGACTGCCTCAAGCATGCGCAATACCGGCGCCAAGTCCCCCGCCGATGCCGCGTCGAGCGCCTCATCGAGCAGCGCATTACGAGCGATGTATACGGGGTTCACCTCATCCATGGCATCAGGGTCGGGCGCCACCGCAAGCCACCGTTCAAACCAGGGGCCGGGCTCACCGGGGTCGACAACCGTATAGCTTGCCCGCAGCTCACGCTGATCACCACGTGCCGCGTCAGCGAGCGCCCGAAAGAACCGAGTGTAATCGATGCGGTGCCGATGTAGCTCTG
>JAAZHL010000125.1 GCA_012510755.1 Leucobacter sp. | reverse complement strand
GATGCTGATGCCGGGGTGCCGGTGATCGCCCCCGCAATCGCCACCACCACCGCCGCTAGTTCGCAGATTGATGTAACAACCGAGGCCGAGGCTGCTGACGCGCCCGTTGCCGACCAGCCGAGTGCACTCGCAACTCGCCAGGCGCCAGCACGAGCGCACTCTGTCGGCCGCTCGTCGCAAGTGAGCACTGCAGTCAGCGTCGCCAGGGCGACCCCAGACCCGGTTCTGGTTGGCGGCGCGACCGCCGCGCTGCTCACGGGCGCCGCGGCAATCACCTCACACCTGCTGCTGAGGCCGCGACTCGCCTTGCGGGCTTAGCGGGCAGACTCACTCGAGAGTTTGTGCGCGACGGCGCCGCGGCCAAAGCTGGTCAGAAACGCCTGGCTGAGCCCCGCGGCAGCCACGACGGTGGCGCCGAGCGAGAAGATGAGGGGGTTCAACACCTCGGGTTGCCACCCGTGCACCGGCGCGGTGACCAGCAGGCCAAGCAGCCCGCACAGCCCGGCGAAGAGCCGCAGCACCTCGACAGAGAACATACGCCGGGCTGCGAGCGAGGCGCGTCGCCGTGTGAGCGGCTGCATGCGATGCGGGCCAATCAGCACATCGATCATCAGTTGCAGCGCCGCTGCGAGCAGACACAGCGCGGCTGCGAAGCAGGCGAACCACCCCAGCAGATAGAGACCGGTGGCGAGCCAGGCGGTAACGAGAGCCTCAAGCACCACCATCTCACTCGCCACCAGCAGGGTTTCTACACGCAGACGCATGCCCTCGCGCCCCGAGGTCAGCCTGGCGAGCACAAGCTGCCGCAGCACGATGAGCCCCCCGCAGGCGCCAAACGCGAGCAATGTACCGGCGAGAGAACCAGCAAACACGCTGTCTGCAGAGTTCACCCACAGCAGCCAAGCCCCCGAACCCACAATCGCCGCGTCGCACAGCAGGCCGACAAGCAGCGCGAATACCGTCATTTCGTGACCACCCTCTATGATTCGATTGCCACTGAACCGTCAGTCTTGACGATGGCTTCAGCGTTGCGCCTCGTTTTCGACCACCCAGTCTTGCCGCGAAGCACCCGCCAGAACGCACGAGGCAGCACCGCCCACATATAGAAAATGTAGAAGTAGAGCCCGACGCCCCACAGCAGGGCACGGGGCCAGCTGGCGGCGGGCTCACAGCGCAGCTTATATATTGGCCCCCACACGGCGAAGGGCAGCACTGCAAAGAGCAGAATGAGGGTGAGGTTGACCAGCAGGTGCTGTCGCTGCGTCTCGACATAGACCGGGTCGGTGATGAGGCTGTAGATGCCAAACCCGGTCATCAGCACGAAGGTGATCATGCCGGTGAGCTGCAAGAACGGCAGAATGAGGTAGTACGTGGTTTCGAGCACCCCACCCGAATCAAATTTGGGTGAGCGCACAATGTCGCGCACATACTTGACGCACTGAATGTTGCCCTGTGCCCAGCGAGTGCGCTGAGTGAGCAGGCGCCGCACAGAGGGCAGTGCTTCTTGCGAGACGTGCGTGTCATAAACGTGCTTGATCTTCGACCCGGCGAGCCGCACGTGCACCCCGAGTTCGTAGTCTTCGAGCAGTGAACCGTGCCACGGGCTGCCGTAGTGCGCGGCTAACTCGTCGCGCACTGCGAGCCGGGTGAACTGGCCGTTGCCGCCGAGGCCGACGGTGCCGGTGCGGGCGCGCAGCGACTGCATGCCGGCAATCACGGTGCGAAACTCAAGATCTTGCATGCGCACTATCCAGCGCGCGAGCAGGTTGCGCAGACGCCCACGGCCGCGAAGCGGGTGCGGGTCGTCGCGGTTCTTCATCCACACCGCAATCTGTGCGGCACCGATATTGGGGTCGCCAAATACTTCGGCAGACGACACCACTTCAAGCGCGTTGGCAGCAAGTTCGCCGTCGGCGTCTACGACGGTGATGATGACGCGCGAGCGGTCGGCCCCTGCGCCGAGCCAGTCGTTGAGCTGGCGGTATGCGGCGTTGAGCGCATCGCCCTTGCCGGTGCGTGCCTCTGGCCGACGCCGCTGCACGAGGTGCACGTGAGGGTCGTGTTCGGCATACGAGGCGACAATGCTCGCGGTGTCGTCTGCTGAGTCATCGTCGACCACCCACACGTGCGCTGCCACGAAATCTCGTCGCGCTCGTTCGATGGTCGTGGCGATGACGGCGGCCTCGTCACGACACGGAATCAGCAGGTGCCACTCAAAATCGTCTACCCTGCCGGGTTTCGTGGGCGGGTAACCCAAGAAGGGAATGAGAATGAATGCGACGTAAGTGAGAAACATGACGCCCAGCAGGGCACTGATAGAGCTCAAAAGCGGGGGCATCAACGCCCTCCCTGTTGCTTTGCCCGTGAGCGCCGAAAGCCGAGCACCACAAAGAGTGCGCCAACGCCGAGCACAAAACCAATGATGCCGATGATCGAGCCTACGAGGGTGTGGCTGATGACATAGCCCGGATCCATGCCCCAGGTCTGTGTTGCCCAGCCGATCACCCAGAGTCGCACCGTGTTCACGGCGACAATGATGACCCACAGCGCTGCGATTGCCGCGAACACTCGCCACCACGACACTCTGGTGAAGCCGAGTGCACCCGCAGCGGCGACGGTGAGCGGCACGGTGAAGATCAATGCGGTGCACTCGAGCGTCACCTGCAATGCAATGAGTGTGTCAGCGTCTGTCCAGACGAAGTACCGGTAGCCAGAGGCAGCCAATTGGTGTTCGACGATGGGCGAGAGCGCAAGAGTGACGAGCCACGCCTCAAAGCCGCGAAACGCCGTGTTGGCGATGGCCAGCACGAGCGTGCCAAGTGTCAGCGCGAGCGCGACGGTCAGTCGAGCGGCACGGGCAAGCACCGCCCGAAATCTGCGCTGGCGTGGCGTGCCGGCTGCGGGGGGTGTCTGCGCGCGCCTTCGCTCGCGCGTGCTCGTGCTCGATGCACGGTGCCGTGCGCCAGGGTTTGAGATTGGCAGGGGTGCGGCGGTTGACATGAACTGAGCCTTTCGGGGTGCGGTGGGTCTGCGGCTTGCAGAATGCACGGTGCGCGGTCGCGCGACCGGCCGGTAATCTAGCCGATCGCGTGACCGCGCATGGCGGGCGCAGTTAGTGGCTGCGCGCGTTGAGCCATCGTTGCCGCAGCATGAGCAACGAGCCCACTGCGATAGCGGCAGCTGCCAGCACGAGTGGCAGCAGTGTGCCGTTGCCGCCGGTGACAGCGAGCATGACGCCGCCGCCACCGATGACTCCTCCTGAGTTGTACATCGCTAGCGCTCGTTCGTTAGCGTGCCGTGTGAACGGCTTGCTTGCGACGCAGCGCGTATACGCCAAACCCGACGAGCCCGGCGAGTGCGGTGGTGGTGGCGATTGCGGGGGCGATCACCGGCACCCCGGCATCAGCATCGACCACCGTGAAATCCGTTGTGCCAACACCAAGCTCGTAGGTAGCTAGGTTTCCAAGTTCCAAATGGGCTCTCG
>JAAZHL010000124.1 GCA_012510755.1 Leucobacter sp. | reverse complement strand
CCAGCAACATCGGGGGCGGGGGATCCACGCATCACTGCCCGTGAGCATCACGAGCATGGTGAACAGTCGGGCACGTCGCTGAGGTTGACGTTCCCAGAAGCTGCTGCTCTGCAGTCGTTCCCGCCATCGATGCGATGGCCAGGGAATCAGGGCGAACGGTTCTTGGCGATCGGTAACGCGGTGCCACCGATGCTCGCTGAAGCCATTCTCAGCGCGCTACTTGCCCCGCCGGCTGTTCGTGATGCGTGGGACAACGTGTTCGCGGAAGTCGCGGGCTAAACCATTTCGGGCGTGCTGCCCGGTCTATCAACGAAGGAGAAGCAAAATGAGCGACAACTACTCGCCGACAACTAAAGAGGTGCGGGACGATTATCGGTTCAGCAACCAGCGACCGGATATTTGCGGCAAGGACTTCGGTTCCGAGTTCGACCGTTGGCTCGCCGCGCATGATGCCGAGGTAGCAGCGAAAGCATGGGATGAAGGTTTCCGTGCCGGTGACGGCGTGGGCGCGTACAGCCGTCGTGAGCGTGACGAAATGAACCCGTACCTGGGAAGGAGTGAATCGTGAGTGACGTATCGAAGACCAACGAAGCACTGATCGCGGAAGCGCGGGATCGAGCGGCACACATGAAACTGCTCGCAAAGATCACCGAGAACTCACCTGGTGCTGCTGTGGCTGTCGAAGAGGCGGATCGCATGACGCGGTTCGCTGACGCTCTCGAGGCTGCTACCCGTGTTCCTGTACAGGGAGAGCCGAGCAACCGGGAGAATTGCCCTGGCTCAGGCGGCCACGCTGGTGTCGGAACTTACTGCATGGTTTGTGACCTGTTGGCTGTGGAGCCGAACGACGACCGGGAAGCGCTGAAACGAATCGCTGAGGAGGCCAGTGTGCAGCGGCTCAAGGATTCGATTGAAGAGTGGCGCAAAGCCATTGGGTCTGCTTGCGGCACGTTCCCTGACGATTGGGAGCTTGAGTTTTGGCACGCCGGTTACAGGCACGGGGCGAACGCGATGATCGAGCACCAGCTTTCTCGTGCCACCGTGTCTGATGCCGCGAACGAGCTACGGGCTGAGCGTGATGCTGCTGTAGCGGCGATAGAACGAGTGCGGGCGATACATCGACCCACGATGCCGGGGTACGGCCCAAAAGCTTGTGTGCATGACGGGCGTGCCTGGCCGTGCCCGACTATCGCGGCGCTTGACGGGGCCCCCGAACCCGAGGTAGAGGCCGAAGAAGAAATGTACCAAGCAGGGTGCGGCTCGTGGGATTGCCGCGCCCCTGAATGTGGGAGGGCGTAGCGATGACTAATGACCACCGAACGAACTATCCGATCGATGCGCAAGTAGAAGCGGCGGCGAAGGCCATGCACGGAACAAGGAACCCTTGGTTTGCAGCGTATGGGGACTGGGGTGCCGCTGGGTTCGAGATTAAGAAGGCCTTTCGCGAGTCTGCTCGTGCCGCTCTCGTGGCTGCTGCGGCTGACGCTCACCTTCCCACCGTGGAGCAGATCGAGACGCGGATAAAAGAGGCTGAGCACGACTGGCGCAATGCCGAGTTCGTGGGTGACCCTGACCTGGGAACGCTCACTAAGTATGTAGCTCATGCCGTTCGCGCACTGTTCGGGGAGGTGGCAGGAGATGAGTGAGCAACTGTACCCAAACCCTCGCAGGGAGGCGCGTCTGGCTCGTCGGCAATCGAAAGCCGAGACGAGGCCGTGGCGGGTTGACTACGACCTGCTCTATGACGGTGGTGGTGGTCGATGGTCGGGGCATTACCGCACTCGCGCAGGGGCGAAGATCGCTGCCTGGTGGAACGTTCATGTTTCGTCGTGGGGTGGCACGGCGGAGCTTAACCGGGGAGGTGACAGGGGATGAGTGACGGCAAGAGCAACATCGTTACGCCCTGCTGCGGCACTCCGCTGATAATCCTCACGCGGAGGGAGGGGCCAGCCTACCTGCAATACGAGGTTCCCGACGAGATCATGTGCAACGGCGAGAAATGCTATAACACCTGGAACGCGAAGGGTGAGGCTGATGAGTACAACAAGTAGCTTGACTCCCGCTGAGGTGATCGCCATGCGCGACAAGCTGGCGCACTGACTCGTACAACAACTATTTCAGCCCCGCCATGTGCGGGGCTTCGTCATTCAAGGAGGAAGCATCGTGGACGTAGACGTAAACAACGTGAGGATCATCAATAACGCTGCGGGCGTCAGAATCTTGCTCGATGGTGAGGAGCGTCAGTTGACTCGCCCAGAGGCCCGCGTGCTCGGCCTCGCGCTCATGGAAGCAGCAGATGAGTAGCGGCCAGAAACCTCGCACGCCACGCTATTTCCCGCGCATGAAAGTCAGGGGAGCGCGACGGAAACGGTTGCGCACAATGTATCTGTTTCAGCGGCTCGGTGACGCGTCGATCAAGATCGTACCGAATGTCGATGGCTTCGTGCGGGCAATGAACAGATTCATCGACACGGAGCAGTTGATCAAACAGGAATATGGGAGGGCTGATGGAAGCGATAGGTGACCTCGCAGCGGAGGGTGTCGGCTACCTCGACATGCGCGACTACAACAAAGCACGGTGGGCTTGGGAACAGTCACACCCGGCAGCGCCGTTCATGCTGTGGCTGAAAGTCGCAGGGCACGTGAACTTCTCGCCCGATAATATTCGGGTCGCATCATCCACGAGCCCCGGCATCCCGATACCGGAAACGAGTCTCGCGTTCGCGGAAATCACGAGACTCGCCGACTACCTGTACGAGCAGTTCGGCGATGTCGAGACGGCGGCGCAGGACAAGTATGGGGGAGCGTCCGTGCTGCACGACCTCGTGCGCGAAGTCAGCACCGCGCACGCGCGCTGGCCGATCGAGGAGAAGCCTCACCGGGTGAACGTCATCCCGTGCCCCGGATGCAACATGCTCACACTCATGTACCGGCCACCCGTCGAGAAGAACGACCCGGTAATAATCACATGCATAGCGCAATGCGGCACCACAATCACGGGGCAGCAGTTCGCCGACATGTGCGACCTCATGGAACAGGAGACAATGCCAACCAGAAAGTTGAACAAGCGGTGGGTCACGGTCGAGGACGCTGCCGAGCTCACCGGCAAATCGAAAGACACGATATGGAGGTGGGCGCGAACGTACAAGGCGAATGGTGACCCGCTGGTGCGGTTCCAGTTCTACGACAGTAAGAAGTTCTACAACCTCGCGGACATTTACGCAGCCGAAGCTGCGGCGCGCGCGAAGGCGAGTTGACACATGCAAGTCGTGCAAGTAGATTAGTTCATAGTCGAGGAATGTGCCTCGGCAAAGCTCGAAGCCCTAGATCGTCGGATCCGGGGCTTTTTTGGTTTCGCGGGCAAGATGCATTACCCCGCCCGCGATGCCGAGAATGTCGGACGTTGCCGAGACAATGCCATTAGGAGGCATTGTGATTGAGTTCGTAGATATGTCAGATGAGCGAATGCGTGAGGAAACCTGCTGCGTTGGCAACCATGCGTTCACGAAGGGTGTGCCGCGCCGTCCGGAGATTCGCATTGATGGCGTGCTCATGTGCGAGTCGCATTACTATCAGATCAACAAATTCGGGCTTGAACACTTCACGCTTCCGGGTTCCGCTGATTTGCTGCGCCAAGATGTGATCGCTCGCAATAAGCGCATCAACGCCGAAAAGGAACGCCAGCAGGAGGTAGCGAAAGCGCGAGGCAACCAGCCCGGCTTCGTGTACTACATTCGCATGGACGACCTAATCAAGATCGGCTATGCATCCAATATCGCTAAGAGAATGCGCGCCTATCCACCATCCGCTGAACTTCTTGCGGCTCATCCCGGCACGGAGAAGCTAGAACGCGAGATTCATCAAGAGTTCAAAGCGTTCTTGCGGCGTGGGCGAGAATGGTTCGCGCCGATGGAGCCACTCATGACCCGCGTAAAGGAAGTCCGTTCACGCTTCGGTGACCCATCATCAATGGCTTACAAGTATCGAGAAGCGCGTTAGTGTGGAGGTCGCTGTAACCTCGCGCACGAGCCCTGGGATTCCGGGGCTTTTCTTATTTCATGGACGAGCCGCGCGT
>JAAZHL010000123.1 GCA_012510755.1 Leucobacter sp. | reverse complement strand
GCCATCACCAGGCCGAGCGGCCAGAGCACGGCGCCCAACGGAATAAAGAACAGCAGCGCGCCCAGGTTGGTCGCGAAGTTGCCGATCTTCGCCTTGGCGCTCGCCTGCAGAAAGTCGACCCCCAGCAGGCCAACGAGAGCGAAGACCAAGAATGTGCCCGTGCCGGGCCCGAGCACGCCATCGTAGAACCCGATCGCGGCACCAATGCACCCCGCAATAATGATGTGTTTCGCGCCCCGAAATCGCACCGCGGCTGCGACGCCGAGCTGCGGCTTGAACAGCGTGATGAGCGCAACCACCACCAGTGCAACCACAATAATTGGCTTGAAAAGTGATGCGGGCAAGAAGGCCGCCACCGAAGCGCCACCAAACGAACCGACAAGCGCAACCGCCGCCATCGGCAGCGTGTCGCCCAAGCTCGGGCGCACCTTGCGATAGAAAGCGATGCTGCTGGTGGCGGTACCGAAGATCGAAGCGAGCTTATTGGTCGCGAGCGCCTGCACCGGGGTGACGCCGGCGAGCAGCAGCGCGGGCAACTGCAAGAGGCCGCCACCGCCAACAACCGCGTCGATCCACCCGGCCGCAAACGCTGCAGCAACTAAGAGTGCGAGGGTGCCCCAGTCGATGCCTTCAAAGAGAAGGGCAATGTCTGGGGCAGCCTCGAGCACTGATACAGCTTAGTCGTTCCGCCTAGTCTTGGTGCTTCTTGCCGTCGTCTTGCTGCGTAGCAATAATCTCGGTCAACGTTTCACCCTGTCGGTGACGCGGGTCAGCAACCGTAGCTATCCCTGAGCCTCCGGCCTCTGTGCCACCGAAGTCGACAACCACGGCCGCACCGCCGTGACCACGCACCCTCGGTGACTTATTGGTTCGCACCTCAAGCCATTTGGCGATGCCCGAGAGAATCAGACACATGATGATGTAGATGCCACCGATGACGAACGACGACTGCAGCCGTGGGCGCTCAAACTGCACGTTGCTGCTGAGCTGCTTCGCCAAGTAGAGCAGTTCGGGGTAGGTAATAATGAAGCCGAGCGCCGTGTCTTTCATCGTGACGACCAGCTGCGCAACAATGACCGGCAGCATGGCGCGAACCGCCTGTGGCAGCAAGATCAGGCGCATGACCCCGCTCTTGCGCAGACCTATCGCATACCCGGCTTCTTTCTGGCCCTTTGGCAGCGACTCGATGCCGGCACGCAGAGCCTCGGCAAGCACCGAACCGTTGTACACAACCAGCGCGATGACGACAGCCCAGTACGGGTCCATCTTGACACCGACCGAAGGCAGACCGTAGTAGAGCAACATCATCATGACGAGCACGGGCACGGCACGAAACAGTTCGGTCACGGTGGTGAACGGAACTCTCACCCATTTGTGGTCAGAGAGTCGTCCGATCGCGAGCACGAAGCCAAGCGCGATGCTGCCGACAGCAGCAGCCCCGAACGCGGCGAGTGTCTAGCCGAGTGACGCAAAGATCTGCTCCCAGATTGTTGCGTAGGTAAAGATGCCCCACTTCGTGGCAGAGAACTGCCCCGACAGGTAGAAGCGGTAGAGAAAGAACGCGAGAACCCCGCCGACCACGACCACTGTGACCACGGCAAGTACTCGGTTGCGCAGAATGGCCTTGGGGCCGGGAACATCGTAAAGAACTGAAGTACTCATCGCACGATTCTCCATCTCTTCTCAAGGCGGTTCTGAATGAGGCTCAGCACCATCACCATGGCAACAAAGATGACTGCCACCCAGAGCAGCACCTCCATGGGGCTGCCTGGTCGGCCAGCCGCGTCATTGATCGTTGCGCGCAGGGCTGCGAGCTCGGAGATCGAGAAACCAGCGGCTACCGTCGTGTTCTTGAGCAGAGCGATAAACACGCTCATCATTGGCGGCACGACTGAACGAAACGCCTGTGGCAGTACGACGAGTGTCATCACCTGGCCAAAGGGGAGGCCGATTGCACGGGCAGCCTCGGCCTGCCCAACCGGCACGGTGTTGATGCCCGCACGCAGCACCTCGGCAACATAGGTTGCGGTGTAGATGCCGATTGCAATGATGCCCAGTGTCACCAGGCTCATGCGCGGAAGACCAAGGGCGGGGTAGCCGAGAACAAAGAAGAAAAACACGAGCGTCAGTGGTGTGTTGCGAACGATATTCACGTACACCGTTCCGATAGCGCGTGCGATTGGCACGGGTGACACGCGCATGGCACCCACGATGATGCCAAGCACCAACGCAATTGCCCCACCACCGAAGAACACCAGCAGTGTGTTCTTGATCGCCTCACCCCAGAGGTCGAGGTTTGCGAAGATGACGTCCATGCGTCCTCCTCCTTCTCAGAATTCTGAATGTCGGGGGCGGGCTGACTGCCCACCCCCGACACATGCAGACTTAGTAAGCGTCAACCGCTGGTTGAGCGATGACGATGCCCGAGTCACCAAGGTTCTTATCAAAGATGCCCTGCCAGATGCTGCCACCACCGGTGAACAGATCGTTGATGTGTGCACGCAGCGTGTCGTCGCCCTTGGTCAGGCCGATGCCGTAGAGCTCTTCAGTGAGCAGCGGACCGCTCGTCACCATCAGGTTTTCGGGGTCTTGCGCAGCGTAACCAATCAGAATTGCCTGGTCAGTGGTCACTGCGTCGACCTGGTTGTTCACCAAATTCTCAACACATGCTGAGTAGAGATCGAACTCTTGGGTTTTGATGCCCGGGAAGTTCTCTTTGATGTTCTGAATCGGGGTCGAACCGGTTGCCGAGCACACTGTAAAGCCTTCGAGCTCTACGAGAGACTGGTAGTCGGTATCGCCCTGGCGAATCAACAGACCCTGACCGGTGACAAAGTAGGGGCCGGCGAAGTCGATGTCAGCCTTGCGCTTGTCGGTAATCGAGTAAGTGCCGACATAGTAGTCAATGTCGTCGTTCATGATCGCCTGCTCGCGGTTTGCCGAAGCAATCGCCTTGTATTCGATCTGGTCTTCGTCAAAGCCGATCGACGCCGCAATCCAACGTGCAATATCAACGTCGAAGCCGCTGCGTTCACCGGTCACGTTGTCGAGGTAGCCGAGACCAGGCTGGTCTTCTTTCACACCAATAACGACCTTGCCGCGTTCTTGAATCTTCTCAAACGTGGGGCTGCCATCGAGAGCGAAGCCCTCGGCCACCTCCCACAGCGCCGAGCTGGTGTCGCCGCCGTTACCGGTGTCAGTGTCGGTGCCACCGTCAGTAGCGCCGGGGGTGCCACTGTTGCAGCCCGTAAGCGCGAGGGCAGCGGCAGCCACGAGGCCAACCGATGCAAATACTTTCTTGAATCGCATGATGCGTTCCCTTCATTCAATGTGAGGCCACCCCAAACGAGGCAACCTCGGGTGTTAGTTAGTGATGAGTTTCGAGAGAAAATCTTTGGCGCGGTTTGACTGTGGGTTCGTGAAGAACTCGTGTGGGGTCGCTTCTTCAACAATCTGACCATCGGCCATGAACACAACCCGGTCTGCGGCTTTGCGAGCAAAACCCATCTCGTGCGTGACCACGATCATGGTCATGCCCTCTTTTGCGAGCCCAATCATGACGTCAAGCACCTCGTTGATCATCTCTGGGTCGAGCGCGCTCGTCGGCTCGTCAAACAGCATGACTTTTGGATGCATGGCGAGCGCCCGTGCAATCGCGACACGCTGCTGCTGACCGCCAGAGAGCTGGGCGGGCAGCTTCGCGGCCTGCTTCTCAACCCCCACACGGGTCAGCAGTTGCATCGCCTCTTTCTCGGCAGCCGACTTGCTCAGCCCGCGCACCTTGATCGGGCCCAACGTGACATTCTCAAGAATCGTCAGGTGCGAGAACAGGTTGAACGACTGAAACACCATGCCGACCTCGGCCCGCAACTGTGCAAGCCCCTTGCCCTCTGCAGGAAGTTCTTTGCCGTCAATGCGAATGGAACCGCTGGTAATAGTCTCGAGGCGGTTGATCGAGCGACACAGCGTCGATTTGCCCGAGCCAGACGGGCCGATGATCACCACCACCTCGCCCTTGCCCACGGTGAGGTTCACGTCGGTCAACGCCTGAAAGTCACCGTAGTGCTTCTGCACATTTTCTACGACGACGAGCGGTTCACGTGTACTCATCATGTCTCCACATCTGATCTGTGCGCCGCCGAAACGTGACGGTGGTGCGTTTGCCATCAACTCAATTCAGGGTGAAGAACACGAGGATCTTCAATGAACCGATTGCTACAGATGATAGGCACGCCCGCAGACAAATACCCCGCTCTTGAGGCATTCTTGAGGGTCACAAATTGGCAACGGTTGCTCAGCGCCTCGGGTCAAAGGCCCGAATCGACCCCCGTTAACGACGCGAATCTACGTAGTATTGGGCCGCTGCGGGGTGCAGTTCGATCGGTCCCGTGAAGATCGCCTGGCGGCGGTCAAGATAGCTTGCGGCGGGCACCTGTTGTGCAATGTCTGCCTGCGCATCAAAGAGCTCACGCAACAGCCCAGAGACCAGCTCATCTGCAGCATTCTCCGCAGTAATCAAGTAGTTTGGCACCGTCATTGTCACGGTCGTTCCGTCGAGCCCGTAGAAGCCGACCGGAATGTCGGCAAGCTGATACACCCCGGCATGATTCGCGTTCACTTGCTCGACCAAATCAGCGTCAATAGAAAGCAACCGAATCGGCATCGTCTGCTGCAGCTGCTCGATGCCCGGGGTCGGCAGGCCGCCCACCCAGAAAAACGCTTCTATCTCACCACGCTGCATCGCCGCAATCGACTCCTCCAGGCCCAGGCCCAGGTTCGTCACCGACTCGACCGGCACCCCGGCTGCATCAAGCACCCGCAAGGCGATGACCTGCACGCCAGAGTTCTCTGCGCCGAGCGACACTATGCCACCCGCGAGATCGGCGACGCTTCTTGGCGCAGCATCGGCCGGAACCACCAGGTGCACGTATTCGTCATAGACTCGCGCAACGGCACGCACCGGCAACGGAGAGTCGAAGTTGCCCTCGCCACGCACCGCGTCAACGGTCGTATCACCCTGCGCAAAGCCCACAATCGCCTCGCCAGACCCGACCCGGCGCAGGTTGTCGACTGATCCTTGTGTCTCTGCCACTTCAAACCGTGCACTGCCACTGTCGTTGGCCGCCGCAGCCAACCCTGCCGCGTAGTTGAAATACACACCCGAGGGGTCGCCGCCCGCGATTTGATAGGTCGGTCGCCCAGCATCGTTCCCCGCCGTGCAGGCGGTCATGCCGACCACCGCAAGCAGACCTACGGCGAGCGCACGGAGACGTCGCCCTCTCACGACGCGCGCGCTCACGACTCACCTGCCACAAGATGCAGTGTCACGACGAGTCCGCCGCCCTGAGCAGCCGCAACGTGCAGGCTGCCACCGAGCGATTCGAGCAAATCGGTCGCAATCGCGAGCCCCAAACCAGAGCCCGGCACATTCTGATCGCGGGGGCTGCGCCAAAAACGGTCGGTGACGCGGTGCAGGTCGTCAGCATCGATGCCGGGGCCATGGTCGCGCACTGAAATCGCACAATCAGCCCCCTGCTGCGCCCCAATCTCGATCGTCGTGCCTCGCGGGGCAAACTTCAGCGCATTATCAATCACGGCGTCAAAAGCGCTCTCGACAGCCGTACGATCAGTGAGGCTCACCACTGACGCATCGGCGCTCACCGACAGCTTGACGCCCCGAGAATCGGCGATCTGTTGCCACGCTGCAACACGATCACGCACCAGCTCGACCAGATTCACCAGCACGAATGGGGAGTCTTTCTTCTCAGCCTTCGCCATGAACAGCAGCGTGTCGAGAATGCGAGACATGCGCTGCCCCTCATCACGTGCCTTCTCAACGTCAGCTTCCCAGCTCGCATCAAGCCCGGTTGCCAGATATTCGACACGCAACAGCAACGCTCCCAGCGGATTGCGCAACTCATGCGAGGCGTTCAACACAAACTCTTGCTGCCGCGACACCACACGCTCAATCTCGTCAGCCATCTGGTTAAACACCCTGATCATGCTTTGCATCTCGGGCGGGCCCGTGTCATCGTCGATGCGGGCTTCCATGTCACCGTGTTCGATCGCGGCCATCGCCTCGTCAACCCGTCGCATCGGCTGCAGCACCCAGTTCGAGAGCCGCAACACCACCACAATCAGTATCGCCACGAGCAGCACTGCTACGACGACCAACCAGATCCACTGCGAGGTCACCTCACCGCGAGGTCGCTCAGCACTCGCCGAAATCATGACCGCGCCGATCACCGTGCCGTCATCAAACACGGGCTCGACCATCACCAAGTCAGCGAATGACCACGGTGCGACACCCTGCGAAGCCTGTGTGCGCCGTCCAGATAACGCGAGTGCGACTTTGCCCGCTACGTTCTCGTCGAGCGTATGCATGTCGGGTCTCCCTGCGGCCCACACCTCACCAGAGCGATCAATCGCCGCAATATCGGCGCCATAGAGCTCGGCGTACCTGACCATCTCGCTTTCGACGATGGCCGGGTTGTTCGCCCGAAGCGCGTGTCTCGTGCTGGTCAGAAAATAGCTCAGATCGCCGAGCTGCTGATTCGTAAATTCTTGGCCAATGGTGCGACTCACGCTCACCGCATAGGCGCCACCCAGCGCCAGCATGATGCACGTGAGCGGCACAAGAAACACAATAAACAGGCGCGCACGCACGGCTCACGCACCCGTCAGCCGATAGCCCACACCGCGCACATTCGCGATCAACGAATCGCGCCCGAACTTGCGTCGAATTGAGCCAAGATGTACCTCAAGCGAGCGCTTGTACCCGGTCCAATCGGTGCCCCACACCTCACGAATAATTCGGTCGCTCGGCACCACCACACCCGGGTAGCGGGCAAGCACCGCAACAATCTCATACTCTTTCGGGGTCAGCTCGACTGACCCCCCGCCCATGCTGACCTTTCTATTTGCAAAGTCGATTCGCAGGTCATCAAGCTCGAGCACCTGCGGAGTCCCGTGTTCGACGACGGCGGTGCGCGTGCGCCGCGTCACCGCCTCGATGCGCGCCATCAGCTCACGCACGTCATATGGCTTCACCACGAAATCGTCGGCACCAGCGTGCAAACCCTTGATGCGTTCTTCGACCTGGCTGCGCGCCGTCGCAATGATGATCGGGACCCCAGAAATACCGCGAATGCGCCGACACACATCAAGCCCGTCCATGTCGGGCAAACCAAGATCGAGCAGCACCACCTCAGTGTCTGCACCAAGTTGCTCAAGCGCTGCCGCGCCCTCAGCCACACGTGTCGTCACATAGCCCGCGCGACCAAGAAATGCCTCGAGGGCGTCAGCAAGCCGGTCGTCATCTTCGACGATCAGAATCTTCATGCAGCACTCACCGGTTACTGCTCACGACACTGCTCACACCGACCAAACAGATCGACCACGTGCTCGATCTCAGTGAAACCGTATTCGGCGGCAACGCTGCTCGCCCACTTCTCAACCACCTGGGCAGACAGCTCACGAGTCGACCCACACTCACGACAAATCAGGTGGTGGTGGTGCCCGCTCGTCGAACATGAACGAAACAGGTTCTCGCCCTCGGGCGACTGCAGCTGATCGGCTTCGCCCGAGAGCGCGAGCTGCGCAAGATTTCGGTACACAGTGGCGAGGCCGATGGTTGATCCTCGTTCGCGAAGCTCAGCAAAAAGTTGCTGCGCACTCACGAAGCCTTCCATTCGCGACAGGCCCTCACGCACAGCTTCACGCTGCCACGTGTTGCGCTTAGGCGCGGTCATGCCGTTCTCACTTTCACTGTCACCACCATCAACCGCTGCAAAACCAGCGCGATAATAAAGACCAGCGTAGTCGACAGACCGATCGCTCCCCCGGCAGCAAGATCAAATTCGCGCGATACCCACAAACCAGCGAGGCCCGACACGACACCAAACACGGCCGCAAGCGGGGCAATCCATTCGATGCGCCCCGCCAACAACCGTGCCGCCGCCGCCGGAGCGATCAGAATCGCCACCCCCAGAATTGCCCCCACCGCCGGCATCGCCACCACCACTGCAGCCGCGATGAGACCCGTCACCACCAACTCGAGCGGCCACACACGAAACCCCGCCGCAGCGTATGCCGCAGGGTCAAAACTGTGGGCAACGACACGGCGCCACACCATCGCAAACGCAACCAGCGACACCACCAGCACCACACCGGTCGCCACCACGTCACTGACACTCACCGACAGCACAGAACCGACCAGCAACGCATCAACGGGCACCCCATGCCCGGCATTCAGGCTCGTCAGCAGGGTGCCGAGGGCAAAACCGAAGGCAAGCACCACCGCACTTGTCACCTGCTTGCCCTGACCCGGCACCCGCGAGAGCGCGGTCATGATGAGCACGAGCAGCACCGCGAACAGCGCCTGCCCAATCAGCAAGTTATATCCGAGCAGCGCAAACACTACGCCGCCCGGGTAGGTCGCATGACTCAGGGCAACCGCAAAGAACGAGCGCCGCCGCAGCACAATGAGCGTGCCCGCGACGCCGCTCAGCAGGCCAAGCAGCGTGATCTCAAGGGTGGCCAAAGCGAAATAACTCATGCGCGCACCGCCGCCCGGCTCAGCAGCGCCCGCCGCAGCAGCGTGAACACCACGGCCAGTGCGTAGAACGCCACGAGCAGCAGCACCACCAGCGCCGCTGCAGACACCGACACCCCTCGCGTCACCGACAGCTGGAACGACAGCGCAAGGCCCGTCATGCCCGCGATGAGCGGCACCACGATCGCGAGCGGCACGAGCAGCACGAGACGGCGGGTCACCAGTCGCGCCACGGCCATGGGTACGGTGAGCAGCGCCACCACCATCAGCACCCCGAGCGCCTGCACGCCAGCGACCACTAGCAGCGCGGTCGCAGCGGCCAGCGCGAGATCGGTGCGCAGCGGCCTGAAACCACTCGCCTCAAACCCCGCAGCATCAAACGCGCGAAACAATTGTGCGCGCCCCGTCGCGAGCATGATGGTCACGGCGAGCACCGCGACGACCACGATTTGCCAGAGCTGCGTCTGCGTCACCGTCAGCAGGTTGCCAAACAGCAAGTCTTGCAGTTGCGACACATACCCGTGCTGCTTCGACACCAGCACGACGCCCAGGCTAAACAGGCCGGTGAGCACGACCGCGATCGCGGCGTCACTGCCGGCGCCGCCACGCTGCTGTAGCAAGGTGAACAACACCGCGGCCACAAGCGCGGCAATCAGTGCCCCCGGTAATAGCGCGGCGCTGCCACCAAGTGCGGCACCGATCACGAGACCAGGAAACACCGCGTGCACCAGCCCATCGCTCACAAACTCAAGTTCGCGAAAGTTGATGCCGAGACCGACCACGCCTGCGGCGAGCGCAAGCACCGCAAGCGTCAGCGCGGCGCGCGCCATGAACGGCAGCTGCAACGCCTCGAACAGGCTCACCTCCATGGCTATTCGAGCTCGCTGCCGGTGGTGACCGTGTGGTGATCGAGTTCAACGGTGACGTCTTGAAACGCGTGCTCGACGGCCTCAAGCGTGAGCGCCGTTTCAAGCGGACCAAAGCTTGCCGGGTGGCCCGGCTGCCCCGGCTCGTGACCAGTTGCGAGCAACAGCACGTGAGTGCAGGCTTGCTGGGCGATCTCGAGGTCGTGCGTGCTCACGATGATCGTGCGCCCCTCGTCGCGCAGGTCGCGCATGAGCGTGAGCAGGGTGTCGCGGTTTTCGCGGTCGAGCCCATTAAATGGTTCATCGAGCAGCAAAAGCGGAGGATCAGCAACCAGCGCGCGAGCCAACACACCGCGCTGCTGCTGCCCCCCTGAGAGCTCACCGAAGAGGGTGTGCGTCTGTGCGGTGAGGCCCACGCGTTCGATTGCTGCGGCGACGGCGCGGCGCCCTTTGGCGCCGATGGATTGGAGCGGGCGCAGGTGACGGTAGAGGCCCATCGTCACCACCTGCCGCAGCGTGACGGGCAGGCTCACGTCTCGGGTGTCTGCCTGCGGCAGGTAGCCGACCCCGCGTCGCGCGGAGGCGGGGTCGGTGCCGAGCACCGTGATGCTGCCGCGTGTGAGCTCGGTGAGGCCAAGTACCCCGCGCAACAGCGTCGATTTGCCCGACCCGTTTGGCCCGATGAGTGCGACCGCACTGCCGGGCTCGATGTCGAGGGTCAGGTTGGCGACGCGCGTAAGCCCCGCGTAGCCGAAAGCGGCGTCGCGCAGGCTGACGGCTGATTCGGTCACATATTCTCCAGGTCTGTGGGCAGCGGGTCGACTGCGATCCCCCAAGCCTCAAGAATAACGCGTGTGTTGTGGGCGGTCGCCGAAATGTAGGTGTCTGCGCCGCTGCCGACCGCGCCGAGCGAATCGACGTAGAGCGACTCTTCGGTCACCACCTGCACGCCAGCTTCTTTCGCAACGGTTACGGCGAGTTTCGGGCCCAGTTATGATTCAACGAATATCGTTTTGACGCCGCTGGCACGAATTTCGGCGACGAGCTCGTCAACCTAGGCAGCGCTCGGTTCTGCGTTATCTTCGAAGCTCGGCAGCAGTGCGCCGACATAGGTGATGTCGTAGTCGTGCAGGTAGTAGCGCAGGCCGTCATGCCCGGTGACGAGCAGGCGCTCAGCGACGGGAACCCGTTCGTATTGCTCGATAGTCCAGGCATCGAGCGCGTCAAGCTGCGCGGAGTAGTCTGCCGCCCGCTGTTCGAAGACGGCTGCGTGGGCGGGGGCTGCCGCGGCAAGGCCGTGGCTGATCTCGTGCACCATGTCTTGCGCGATGCGCGGCGAAGTCCAGAGGTGGGGGTTGAGGTCGCCGTGGTCGTGGTCGTGCGAGCCGTGGTCGTGCGCTTCGTCTTGATCATGATCGTGCG
>JAAZHL010000122.1 GCA_012510755.1 Leucobacter sp. | reverse complement strand
CTATCGATCATTCTCATGGTGATTATTTTGGTGATCGTTGCTACCTATGTGCGCAAGAGTGGGGCGGAGGATCTGCTGTGAAAAACTTCAGCCTGGGCAAAGCATTTGTGCCCGTCGCAGCCACGATCACCCTCATCTACCTGCTGCTGCCGATCGCAAACGTCATCATGTTCTCGTTCAACCAGAAGCGCGGCCGCAACAACATTAGCTGGAACGGGTTCACACTTAACAACTGGCTCAACCCGTGTGGGGCACCCGATGTGTGCACCGCGTTCAGCAACAGCCTCGTGGTTGGCGCCGTGGCAACTGTGGTCGCCACCGTGCTTGGCACGCTCATTGCCATCGCGCTGGTGCGCTACAAGTTTCGTTTTCGCAGCACCACCTCGCTGCTGCTGTTCACGCCAATGGCCACACCAGAGGTCGTGTTGGGCGCGGGTCTCGCATACCAGTTCTTGACGATGGGGGTGCAAAAGGGGCTCGGCACCATCATGCTTGCCCACATCATGTTCTGCATCTCATACGTGGTCGTGGCTGTGAAAGCGCGTGTCGCTTCGTTGAACCCCGCAATTGAAGAGGCGGGGCGTGACCTCTATGCTTCACCGCTGCAGGTGTTCTTTCGCATTACCCTGCCCATGCTCATGCCTGGCATTATCGGTGCCGCGCTGCTCTCGTTCGCGCTGTCGTTCGACGATTTCATCATCACGAACTTCAACTCGGGCCCGGTCAACACGTTCCCGAAGTTTGTCTACGTGTCGGCCGCGAAGGGCGTTCCTGCACAGGCGAACGTGCTCGCCTCGATCGTATTTATCGGTGCGCTGCTGCTCGTGATCATCGTGCAAATGGTGAATCTCAATCGGCAGAAAAAGCTGGCTCGGGCGTGACGGGAGTTGCCGTGGTGTGATGCGGAGGCCCGCGCGTCTTGTAGGCTTAAACATCATGTTCGAACTCGATTTCGGTGGCCGCATTAAGGCCCTGCAAGCAACCTTCTCTGACATCGCTGCGGTGATGGACCTAGAGACGCTCGAGCGCGAGATCGGTGAGCTCGAGGCGCAGGCGGCGGCACCCGACCTGTGGAATGACCCCGAAGCTGCGCAGAAGGTCACAAGCGGCTTGAGTCACCGTAAATCGCGGGTCACGAAGTTGCGCGCGGTCGAAGCTCGCATCGCCGATCTTGAGGTGCTGGTCGAGCTGGCCCGCGAGGCCGAAGACGAGGGTGCCGCAGACGAGGCACGTGACGAACTCGACAGCCTCGAACAGACCATCGCCGACCTCGAGGTGCAGACCATGCTGTCAGGGGAGTACGACGAGCGCTCGGCAGTCGTCACGATTCGTTCTGGCGCGGGCGGTGACGATGCCACCGATTTCGCTGAAATGCTGCTGCGCATGTACCTGCGTTGGGCCGAGCAACACGGATACCCCACAAAGGTGCTCGACACCTCGTATGCCGAAGGCGCAGGCATCAAATCAGCGACCTTCGAAATTGACGCTCCATATGCATTTGGTACGCTCTCGGTCGAAGCTGGCACGCATCGGCTTGCCCGCATCAGCCCGTTCGGGTCGGCAGACAAACGGCAGACCAGCTTCGCCGGTGTTGAAGTGATTCCACTGCTCGAAGAGGCCACCGAGGTCGAGATTCCAGAGGCAGAGATTCGTGTCGACGTGTATCGGTCGTCGGGCCCCGGGGGGCAGTCGGTGAACACCACCGACTCGGCCGTGCGGTTGACGCACATTCCAACTGGCATTGTGGTGTCGATGCAGAACGAGAAGAGCCAGATTCAAAACCGCGCGGCTGCCATGCGTGTGTTGCAGACCAGGCTGTTGCTGCTGCAGCGCGAAGAAGAGGCCGCGAAGAAGAAAGAGCTTGCTGGGTCAGTTACTGCGAGCTGGGGCGATCAGATTCGCTCGTACTTCTTGTACGGTCAGCAGCTCGTGAAAGACCTACGCACGGGGCACGAAAGCTCACAACCCGATGCAGTGTTTGACGGTGACCTCGACGGGTTCATCGCGGCCGGTGTGCGGTGGCGTTCGTTGAATAAACACAACTAGCTTCGGGCACCCGACCGCAGGCATTTCATCGCAGAAGTTTGGCAGTCGCGCGGCGAACCACGCGACTGCGGCGCGCCGCACCGCTAGCCGGGGCGCGGGCGCGTAGTGTCGTTCGCGTCATGATTCTTTTCGAGAATGTCAGCAAAAAATACCGGGGTACGAAACGCCCGGCGCTCGATGGTGTGAACTTGAACATCGACCGAGGCGAATTTGTTTTTATCGTTGGCGCCTCGGGCTCTGGCAAGTCAAGTTGTTTGCGGCTCATTCTGCGCGAAGAACAGCCCAGCTCAGGGCGCGTGCACGTGCTTGGGCACGATCTCGGCAAAATTTCTAATCGCAAGGTGCCGTACTTTCGACGCAACCTTGGCGTTGTCTTTCAAGATTTTCGGTTGCTCACCAACAAAACTGTCTATGACAACGTGGCTTTCTCGTTGCAGGTGATCGGCAAGTCTCGCGGCTTTATTCAAGAGGCGGTGCCCGATGTGCTGGAGATGGTCGGGCTTGGCGGCAAGGACAAACGGTTTCCGCACGAGCTGTCGGGTGGTGAGCAGCAGCGCGTCGCAATCGCCCGGGCCATCGTGAACAAGCCAGCCATTCTGCTTGCAGATGAGCCGACAGGCAACCTCGACCCCGCCACGAGCCTTGGCATCATGCAGTTGTTGCGCGCGATCAATGCCGCGGGTACTACCGTCGTTATGGCAACTCACGAAGCAACCTTTGTTGACATTATGCAACAGCGAGTCATTGAGATCTCACAGGGCATCGTGGTGCGTGACGAGCAGCGAGGCGGCTACGGCGATACCGCGTCGATCGATGCCGGCGACCTCACTGCTGCTGGTGCACAAGCCTTGCGCACGAGCGAAGACGTGGTGCGGGCAACACTCGTGGCCGAAGGCACGCCAGTGGCTGCGCCTGAAGACCCAGAGCCACCGCAGCCTGAAGAGGCGGCCTTTGACGCTGAAGCGCTACCTGACGCAAAGCTCGTGGGACGATCTGAGGT
>JAAZHL010000121.1 GCA_012510755.1 Leucobacter sp. | reverse complement strand
TTCACGAACCACGACTGCTCAGTTTCACCATCTGGCACTGGGAATCGCGGCATGTAGTTCGCCGACGTGTTGAAATCACTTTTACACCGCTCAGCGATCAGCAGCGTGTTGTCGCAAGCTTCTGGCAATTCGCGAAACAGGTGCCGCATTTCAGCGGCAGATTTCAGGTAGTACCCGTCGCCGTCGAATTTAAACCGATTCGGGTCGTCGAGGCGAGAGCCAGACTGCACACACAGCAGCGCCTCGTGTGACTTCGCGTCGTGTTGGTGAGTGTAGTGCAGGTCGTTCGTTGCGACTAACGGAATCTTCAGGTCTTTGGCGATCGCAAGCAGGTCATTCTGCACTCGCCGTTCAATCTCGAGTCCGTGATCCATGATCTCGCAAAAGAAGTTGTCACGGCCGAAGATCGCTTGGAACTCGGCGGCTGCCTCGCGAGCCTCTTGATATTGACCGAGGCGCAGCCGGGTGTGTATCTCGCTTGATGGGCAGCCAGTCGTCGCGATCAGCCCTGTTGCATATCGTTGCAAGAGCTCACGGTCCATTCGGGGCTTGAAATAGTAGCCTTCGATGCTTGACAGTGACGACAGCCGAAAGAGATTATGCATGCCTTCGGTTGTTTCAGAGAGCATCGTCATATGTGTGTAGGCGCCACCGCCCGACACATCGTCGCCGCCGCCGTCGCCCCACCGCACCCGAGAACGGTCGCCTCGATGAGTGCCGGGAGTCAGGTAAGCCTCGATGCCAATGATCGGCTTCACACCCCGGTCGCGAGCCTGCTTCCAAAAATCAAAAGCGCCAAACGTGTTGCCGTGGTCAGTCACCGCGATGGCAGGCATGCCTTGTGCTGACACCGCTTCCATGAGCTGACTGACTCGTGCTGCCCCGTCGAGCATCGAGTACTCACTGTGCACATGCAAATGAACAAAGCCATCTTGGCCAGCCACTGGCACTCCTCTCGGTCGACCTCTTACAGGCTACCGCTTGCGAAGCAAGAGACGTGCGTCAGCCAGTGAAGGAGAACTGCCCAAATGCGTTCGACGTATCGCATTCTTCGAGTACGCCACGAATCATCGCCCGGTCACGAAGCCCGATGCCGAGGTCATATTTATGCAGCACCGCGGTGTAGAGCTCCACATATCGGCATTGGGAGCCGTCAAACGCCGGCAGCCATCGACTTGGCCCCGAATCACTTTTCGACTGGTTCATCTCAGCGGTCGTTGCCGCAAGGTTCAGCGGATCATTTGCGAATTCACGTCGCAGTTCGTCATTCCACACGTCTGCGCCGTGGTGCCAAGCCCAGGCGAGAGGAACAACATGGTCGATCTGCACCTCAATCGATGTGTTCTGGCCAGAAACAAACTCAACTGTCAAACCGCTGTACCAGTCTTCAAGCGTGCCGCTCAGTACTTTGCAATCATTGGTGCCGGCCTTCGTCACCACGTTCTCAAGGTCTCTGCGCAACATATCGTTTCGCGTGTCGCAGCCGTTTCGATCTTGATCAAACCAGGTTTGCCCAAATAGCCCTCTGTCGTAGTCGTACGCAGAGCGACCCTGCACAACTTGCAGTTCATTGAGCAAGTGACGCACCTCTGCACTCGGCAGTTCCGACTCTACGAGATCTGCTGGCTCTGCCTCACTCCCACCAGCAGGCCGCTCGTCAGGTGGTTCTGTGGGCGTGCCCACCGTCGCCTGCGGGTCGTGCTGCGAACCGTCTGTCGTATCGGGTGCGGCACTCACCGAGTCAGACGAGGGCCGCCACCATAAGATCGCGATCAGCACAGCGAGCACGAGTGCTGCAATCACGCCTCCCACTAGGCGCCGCGAAACCTTCGGCGTACGCCGGTGCGAGTGATGTAACAGCTCGTCTCGCAGACTGCGCCCCGCCATCAATTCTGCCTTTCCGTCACAGTGGGAATTCTGACTGAAATGGAGTCGCCGCCCCTACTGCGGCCGCATACTGCAGTGTGTAACGCTCAGCAAACACGCGAAAGCCTTCACCGTATTCGTCGGTTCTCTGTCTGGCATAGGCCAGTTGCCGTTCTGCCTGCTCAAACTCTTTGATGGCCAACAAGTACTGAATTTGAGCCCATGTCGCCATACCTTCTGTCACGAGGAGCTGCCGCTCAGCACCGTAGCGCGTTTCGATCATGCCCTGCGGCCAGGTCGAAAATTGCCAAATATGCGTGAGCTCATGAGCGATGGTGGTGATTGCGGCGAGCGCTGGCGTGCCATTCTCAATGTTGATCTCGTACCCTGCTTGCGATCTCGAAGCAAAGCCCAAGACTCTCGCGTCGACGCCAGGAGTGGGGTGAAATACCTCTCCGCTGCGTCGAGCAATCTCTCGCGCGTTCACCATGTGAATCTGCATCGGCACTGCAATCGTGATTTCGAAGGCGAGCTCGAACATTCGCCTGGTGGTTGTGAAGAGTTCGACGAACTCTTCACGGCTGCGCACGACCGATCGTGAGCAGCGTACACAGCGTTCACGTCCGTCATCGAGCCGGTCGAACTCTGCCCCCATCAGCTGCGTGAAACAAAAGTCGCAATAGTTCACGCCTATCGCTTCGAATTTGAAAGGCTCACGCTCGTGTGCGGTGATACCGGCTCGAGCTTGCTGCAGGGCGCCGCCACCATACCCGCTGTTGCGCAAAAAATCGAGAGTCGCCGTGGTGTCGATGGCTTCGCGAACGCGTGCTCCACCGAGTGCGAGATAGTCGCTTCTCATGATTCGCTCCTCTCAGCTTCTCCGTCTGGCTCCTCAGCTTGGGGCCGTGGCGTGCGAGTGAACCATGCACGTATTTTCATCATGATTCGACGCCAGAGCGATGGGGGTTGCGCTATTTCATACCCGCCTCGTGCTTCTGCCTCTTGAATGTGCTGCTGACGTTGCTCATATGACGCATCGTCTTCGTCAGCGAACCTCACTGGGCTGACCGCGGTGTCGATGTCTGCAGGGGCTGGCTCATGTAGCCACTCTAAATAGTCTGTGACGGTTTCGAGTAGGCGACGCCAATGACGCTCGACTGACACCAGCAGGCCGAGGTCGACTTGGCTATCTTCGATGATATAGATCGCATCATCGTCGTCCACGTGCAGCAGTGGCAGCAGTTCGTCGTGTTCTGCCAAGGCAGCATTGGTCGCTGCCACGATGAACTTGTGGTCGTTCGGAAAGGTGGTCACGAACATCTCGTTGAGCAGCAGAGCGATCGTTCGACGCACCTCGGGAGTGGCTCCCGGCACACCAATTCTCAGCACATCTTTTGCGAGGTATCGTCTCGCGGAAAGCCCCGGTACCCGTACACGCAACGTCTCACTAAATTCGTCGCGCCGTGGCTGCTCGAGAAAGCCATGTGTCTGAACGTCTATGGTCGCACGCTGCCGTTCAAGAGTGATCTCGACACCTTCAACGACGGGAGCGTTCTGTTGCGCTTGGCGCTGCTCGCTCAGTGTGAACGTGCGAATCTGCCGGTAGGTGCGTCTCCCGTGAATGTGTTCTGCGGCGCGACGCAAGAGCACCTCGGTGTGAGCCCCATTGTGAGCGAGAGTGAGCACTTCATAGTATTTACCGCCGACGGTGAGAAACTGGCCAGGCATGACCGTTTGCGTCACGTGACCCTGCAGGCAGGCACCAATATAGTCGCGGTGTTCGGCTTCATCTTCAACAAGAAAATAGGCTGAACTCAGTTCATTGATCAGTTCGCTTGTCGCACCTTGCGGCAGGATGCGGTAGTGCGCTTCAACGGAATGGTCAGCTGCTCCCGCAACCGGGTGGCGCGGTTCAATACGCTCAATGAATATCTCGCTGAGACCCAGTACCAATTCGGCCTGTTGCCGCAGCAGCGTGATCGCTGTGGGCTCAACTGGCGCACCGTCTATGGGGCCACTGTCTGCAGCACCGAGCCCGACGAGTGAAAATTCGCGCAGGATTGCTTCTTCGGTCGCGCCGTACACCGTGAGCTGCAACACTAATCGAAGCACCGTGTTGCGCACGGTGCGCGCGAAATCAGGCACAAAGCCAGGAATTGCTTTGGGGTCGATTGAAAAGAGTGTTCGGTTATCAACCATGTAGTCACGCAGCAGGTAGTTTTCGCTGATGAGGTTCACAAACCCGTTCTCTGTAGAGCGTGAGGCAAACATGCGAAGGGATTCATAGACGTTTTGCAGTTCGTCTTCAACGACCATGAAGCGTTTCTTCGTCCGTGGCACCCCGAGCGGGTGCGCGCGTGCGACGAATGAGTCAGAGAGCGCGCGTTGAGATAATTCCATTTCAGCAAAGGCGTTGATCTTGGCGAAGTACTGGCCAGAGATCCATGACATGTCGACCACAGGAAACTTGTCTCCGCCGACCCATTCAACCTCTGAGACATGGTGTTTCAGCGCGACGGCCGCTATCTCTGTGCCCACACCAAGGTAACGAGCGACCCCGGGCAAGATCTGCGCCGCTAAGTGCGGCCCTTCTGCCTGCCACACCATTTCAGAGCGGACCCCTCGAGCCTGCACCGTCGCGATAACGTCAGTCAAGCTCACTTTGAGCAAGTGCGAGAGGGCGTCGACGAGACCATCGTGGTTGTGATCACATGCGATATAGACCGGTGCCTGTCCATTGTTGAGCCGCGACACGAGCACGGCGAGGCCCAGCTGCGCCGTCGCCACCATTCGCGAAGGTTCAAGCAAGATGACTGTTTGCACTTCACGAAAGAACTCATCGTTCTGTTGCAGCAGCTCTAAGTTGTGTACGTCGGCCGTTCTCAGCACCCCAACGTCGAGATCGTAATTGGTGTGTTGGGTGAGTCTTGCAATCTGCCAGAGCTCAGGCACCCCACTGATTGTTTGGAGTCCACGCGTGAACCACTCGATCACTTCATCGGCTGCAAAGTCGCGACCAACAATAATTAGTGTCTTTCCGCCACGAAGCTGCCGAATATAGCTCGGCAGAGCCAGATAGTGCGTGAGATCTGTGTAGAACGGTGAATGGATGAGAGTGCTCGTGCCGCGCAAAATCTCGAGCGACGCATGTAAGAGGTTCTCATCAATCTCTGTGCCGGATTGCTTCACCCGCGCAAAGTACTCGGCAAACAGCAGTTCAGAGCTGTCGCCAGATTTCGAGAGCCTGTCTAGGGCGTGATGTGAAGACAATGAGAACGGCTGCTGCAGATCGACGCCCTCATCAAGGACGCGCCTGCGGAATGTGCGCCGAAACACTTCTCGCAACGCAGCGTAGTTCGCGATTCGACTTGCTGCATCATGCTCAGCTTCGATCGCATCACTTGCTTCGGCACGCGTCATTCCATTTAACGCATACCAAACCTCGCCAATCATCAGCGTCGCGAGCGCCGGAAAGGCGATGCCGGCGAAACCTGGCCAGCTCGGTGCCGCTTGCTGCCAGAGCAGCAACACCGCAGTGATGACAATCGACACCCAAAACAACACGGCGTAGAAGACACGCAGATCAGAGAATCTTGGCCGGACGAACCATTTTCCTACGGCAGCTTCATACTCATAGAAATGTCCGACAAGTGTGCTGCCAGCAAACTTCTCTCCCACGAATAGGGGGCGAACGCTCATTCGGTACAGATATTTCACCACGAAAAACACCAGCACCAGCAGGGTGTTCTCAAGCACATAGAGCCATCTGGTGTCATACACCTGAGCCAGAAACGGTATGAGACCAAACAGCCATTCGAGCGCCCGATCAATCCAGGCGTTGAAGCGATACAACACAATCAGCGCGAACACCACGAAGACGAACGCCACCGCAGGCATCAGAAACTGTTGCTGGCGACTGTGCTTCGGTACATTTGCGAAGCGAAGCGCGACCAGCGCTGCAAGAAGAGGGGCAATCACTCCCAGGCTTGTCCACATGCCAGAACTCACTGTGTTGCACCCCGTTCGAGCGTGTCGCTGCTCTCGCTGTGTTCAAAGAGCATGAGGCGGCTCAATGAGAATTCAGTGATGAAATCGTAAGGTGCCGCGATGTGTTCACCAGATTCATTGAATGGAACCAACCCGTCACCGACCGGCAGCCGAAACAGCATGCGTTCCATTCGCTGGTCGTCAGGGTCGAAATCGACGAGACCCTTTGAAGTTCGGTGCACCTCAAGCGGCACGTCAAGAATCTGCACAATTCTCTTTTCGTCATCAATATGACGAACCACCCGGTCTCGCAGTCGGCGCAGTCTTCGTAGTCGCGCCTGACTCAGTTCAGAGGCCTGGCTCGCCCCGCGCAGGCGAGCTGCCCCGCGCCGATACGTGACGTACTGCGAAAGGAAGTCTGAGAAGCGCAAGCCACCAGATCTCACCGCATCAACTTCTTGTTTCGTACGACGATTAAATTCGATCATGCGAGCACGCAACAGCATTCGAAACACGATGAGTGTCACGAGCCCAGTTGCGGCAATACAGCCAAGAACCGCCACTGTAACAAACAGACCGGCAACGAGCGCATCAGCACCCGCGCCCCAAGATTGAATCAGGTATGGCAAAAATGCTGCCAGCCAAATCCCCAAGCCCAGCAACGAGCTCATCCAAATCGTAGGCGACTTCATGCGTTGCAAGATGCGGTGCCGCACATGCTCATCGCTCTGAGCTATGATCCGCTGCAGGCGATCTTCATTGAGCAACTCAGAGGTTGCGGGTACGACAAGCGCGCGTAGCTGACGGGCAAGACGCTCGTCGAGGTCTTCCCGTTCAAATTGTGTGAGAGAGAGCGGCTCACCCTGCCGCATCCCGACCAGTTCCCGGGCTGAGAACACCGCACGGGCCACCATTCGGCGGGGCCGTTTCACAAACAACGACGCTTCTGCCGAGATCCTTTTCATCTCGCTGGCCCAACGTCGCCCTTCGTCTTGCGGCCTATCGCTGGCAAGCCCCCAACCTGAAAGCGGTGCCTCAAGCAGATGCTGACCGATCCCGTCGAACACGACGTTCACTTCAACAGGTGTCAGCACGTCTTCGCTCTGCAAATCAATTGGGCGAACGGGGGCTTCAATCAACCGCTCCAAGTGATCACGCACCATCGCAAGCTGTGAAATATGTGCGTTAAATGTATCGCCCAGTCGTGCAGGGTCAAACTGGATGCTCATGAGGTAGAGACGTTCCGCCTGAAAACCTCCCGGTGGCATAAGGTTCTGGGCAACCGTCAGCACGCCGAGCCAGAAACGAAGCAAATCTTCTTCATAGCCAGAGTTCTCTTCTTCCAAGAGCTCATAGGTCGCGAATCTGCTCATCGGAGGGTAATCATTACGCTCAACGAATCGAGAAGCATTCTGCTCTTGCCCGGTCTTCCACGCCCGTTTGAGCAGCGCCTTGTCGTCTTCAAGCATGCCCGCACGGGTCGCAATAAAGACGACCTCTGAAGGCCGAACTTCCTTCATCGCATAGTGTTCGCTGAGTTCGCGGTGACGCTGCACCTCTTCGGCAGAATACTTGGTCTCGTGAAAGAGGCGTCGCACATGATGGTGAACCGGTGAAATCTTTGCCATGGCCAGGCTAAACCATTGCTCGTTATCGTATTCAACCCCCTCATATTCAAGCTCAGCACCGGGGCTGCTCTCACGCAGAAAATCAAGCACAAGCTGCTTCGGGTCCCCCTGGATGACGGCACCGCTGTCTGAGTGTTGATACTGAAAATACGGTTCGAACTCCCTGGCCGACATCTGCGGATAGCCGAGCAACAGGTGAGCAAGCCGGATCACCGCCTGTTTCGAATGCGCGAGGCTCAGAGCCACCTGCTGGTTGTCGAGAAAGTCGAAAGGATTCTCGTCGTCTCGCTCGCCAGCAGGTGAACTAGGCGTACTGCTCCGCGGGTGGTCGACAACGACCGCCCGCCAGTTCTTCTTGCCTTTGATGATTTCTCGCAGGTCAGGGAGTGCGTCTTCCATGCGCAGTGCGCGCTCAGATTGATTCCACCGAGCAAATCCAATGACACCGGCCTCTTCAAATGGCTCGAAATACACTCGCGCCGGTTCAAAGATCGCCCGCGCCGAATCGCTGAGCAGAATTACCGTAAACAAGTCGCCTACTACCGCTGAGCGAGCTCACGCAGGCGATCGTCGATAGCTTCTGTCCGACGATGCAGCCCCTCGTAATCCTGTTGCTCGGCAAGATTCTGCAGTGGCCGCAGAATTACCCGGAGTTTATGCACAAATGCCTTGCCTGAGATTTCTACATAGTTGTGCAGATTTTGCTCAAACATAGCCAGTTGCTCTTGCAGTAATCCTTGCACTTTGAGTGATGCTTCTTCTGCGCCAATCACTGTTTCTACTTCTTCGCTCAGGCAGGCAATAAAGTCATCGACCATCGCATAGAGCAGCTCTTCGACGTAATCTTCGTTCGGGGTTGAGTACGCATGGTAGGCGGCCAAATCAAAGATCGAATATGTCGCGGCCCTGAAATTCTCTGCTTCGTCACTCAGCTGGTCGAGCCGCAGTCCACCGGTCAAGGCGCTCCCCAAGCGGGTCGAGTCAAATGACTCTCCGCGCATGCGCTCCCGTTCTTTCGTCGCTGCATGCTCGACCGCATTGAGAATTTCTTGCACCGCGACAGGGTTGATCGTGAGCGCATCAACCACCTCGTAGAACTGATCGCATGGCGTACCGTTTGACACTACAAAATCATCGAGCCTGCCAGTTTCAGACTTAAAACGGTAGACGTTGCTGCCATTACTCGTGGGGGTCCATTCAATGCGCTTGTAAGCAAGCCCCAAAAGCAGTGCGCGATGAATGGTACGCAATTGCAGCGCCTGATTCTCCTCATCGAGGTCGGGCAGTTCAGAGATGGAATGCCAGCGACGATCAATGTGTGGGGAGATGACTTTCGTCTCTCCCACCGACGGCTTGATACCCGAAACGAGGTTGTAGTAGGCGGTAAAGTATTCGCCCGCAGCTCGGCTCTCGGTATCATCGACACGCGCAGGGGCAAACTTCGAAAGGTCACGGGCGCGAATGCTGTAGATCGCGTTATAGAAGAGGATCTCGTGCGGGCTGAGGGCTTCATCTTTCTCGCCACCGTAGTTTCCGAGGATCTCACCGATCATGCTCTTGCGCTTCGGGGCAGAGTCACCCTCAATGGCTGGGTTGTAAGCACAAGCCTCAATCGGATGCCGCTCTTCACCAAGCGGCTGCTCGATAAATGGCGCTGCAAGTCGCTTTGCCTTCGCAATCTCATCTCGCACATAATGCCGAGCTTCTTCTTCTTCGAAGCTTCGCTTGAGGATTCGGTGTTCTCGCTCGAGCGCCTCGATGACGTCCATCTTGATCTGACTGCCGTAGCTCTCCATGACCTCATCGGCGAAGTAGCCGAGAATAGTGTTGTTGTAGAGGTCTTTGAAGAACCCCTCATCTTTTTCGTCGGTGAGCATATGGTATTCACGCACACGTGTGTAGATCTTCTCTGCGAGCGCAGAGTCGATTGTGGTCACTCCCCCCATGTATGGCATCGATTGCGAGAGGCTATCGATGCACTCTGAGTTCGCGAGCACATAGCGAGTGGTCGAGCCTTTCAGTTCATCGAACTTGGTGCGTTCTTGTTCAACTCGTGTACGCAACCGCTTCAGGTTGCCTTCAAGCGAGATGAAGAAACGCTCAAACGCGGTAGCGAGGCCATGCGTATACTCGATCGCGTCTGCGAGCACCGCTTCGAGCATGATCTGCTCGACATAGTTTCTAATGTTTGGCAGATACTTCAGCAGGTTCTCGGCCAATGCTTGTTTGTCACCGCTTGGCTTTCGAGTGAGACGCTCGCCAAACGTCTTCTTTCTCATGGCGTACGAATCAGCTGTCTCAATTTCGTCAGTCTCGGGGTCATCAAAATTGCGATCTTCAAAGTTGTCAAAGTACTCTCGGCTCTTCTCAAGATCTTGTTGCACCTCACGCAACTCAGCTTCGAGCGCTTTCTCGGTTTGATACAGAAAGTATCGTGCCGCGACCGGGTGAACAAACTTGGTGCTTACCTTCTCTCGAAGGTACGTTTCAAGCTGGTGCGGGTGCCCGTCCTTTGTCACCGATTCGTTGTCGGCCTTGAACAAGGAATAGCCCAGCACGCCGGCGTGTTCCTCTGCCCGTCGCACTTCTAGGCGCATGTGTCTTCTCAACGAGTGAAAAGCATCAGAGTATGCTGCTGGGTCAGTGTTCTCAGCGAGCGCAGCCACGGTCATCGACAGCTGTGAACGTTCAGCATCGTCGCTGATCTGGTCTACCGACCTGCCAATGTGTTCGCTGAGACGCTCAACATACACTTCCCACTGCTTTGCGTCGACGCTCAGTCCGTCGGCGTCGTACACCAAGCACTGGCTCTGCACTGCTTTCGCGAACGGCTCACGGTTTGCAGCAGCAGCATCGACTGCGGCAATAAATTCAGCCGCACGGTCGATGTCACGAGCCGCATAACCGCTCTCACGCTGCTTCTTGAGCCCTTCGAGTCGCTGCTTGTATTGGTCGTCAAACTGCAACCACTGCTTCGATAGTGCTTCATTCGCCCACTGCAGCCCCACGACATCTCGCACGTGTTGCCATGGGTAGACAAGCCTCGATGCCCCGGCGCCCGCATAGCGGTTGCGGCCGTCGTTCTTGATGACCTCTCGTAGCACGTTATCTTCGCGAGAGTTGGACTTCTTCGACATCGGCCCAATGGATTGCGTGTAAATGCAGGTCGCGGCGTGGTCGAGATATGACGCGAAATTGTCGAGGCTTCCGCCCTCTTTATTGTTCGCGTCGAAGAGAAAACAGAAGTCATAGGGCATGCCATGCACTTCTTCGACACCGTCACTGCCAATGCGTGGAAATTCAAACTTGAGATGTTTGTACTGGGGCGCAAGCGTATTGTCATTCTTCATCAAGAATGCATCGAGCTCACGCACCGCAGCATACGCATTTACCTGCAGGTTTTGTTGTTCTTCAGCCCCGGGAATGACGGAGTAGCACACATCAGGTTGCACGAAGAACCCACGTGTGATCGCTTTTGCTTTCGGGTACTTTGCCTTCAAGAAATTGGCAAGGTACATCGCAACAGACAGCAAAATTCCCGAGCCTGTGCCACCTGCGAGTGAACTCGTGATGATCACGCGCAGGGCTTGTTCTTCTTGGTCCTTGTCAATGCGAAACAGCTGCTCAACCGCTTGGTGCAGGGGCGAAAGATTTCCACCCTTCAGCGTGGTGTCGAACGCCAGACGAGAGATTGCACGCACCTGCGCGGCACCCTCAGTGAGCGTCTTTCGGTTCATCATCTCGTTCACCGGAAACCAGTTGTCACGCGCATTGGTATTGATGCCGAGGTATTCACCCACCGTGTTTCTCGTTGACGTTTGCACGGTGAAAATCTCTGGGCTCTCACGTTTGATGCGACCGAGATCGTTAATGTCAGTGTCAAACACGACAAAGGCGATGCGCTCCGAGTTTCCCGACTCAGTTTCCTTTACCTTTTGCGAGACTTTTTCGACAATTTTCGAACCGGTGCCGCCGAGTCCAAGAATGAGAGTAGGTGCGATTGGCATGTGAGGGTCCTTTCAAGCGCTGAGTCTGCGTGCTCAGTCAGACGTTCAGTGTCATGTCGTAGCTACCGTCTTGCCCGATTGCAGTAATGCTGCTGCTCGCGCGCAGGGTTGGTGG
>JAAZHL010000120.1 GCA_012510755.1 Leucobacter sp. | reverse complement strand
CGACTGGGGTGTGCCGTCGACAAGCAACTGCACCGCGCCAGGCACCCAATTGTCTTCTTCGATCTCGGCGACCAGGCCCGAACTCAGAGTGACTGACACGGGTAAGTCTGCGCGCAATTAAAACCTCACAATGGCCGGCCGGTGACCCGTCGAAATCTGCATCAGGTCAGTGGTGTCTGTAGGCAAACGCTGAGCAAGATTCATGACGGACTCAATGCCGTTCTTGGTGCGCAGCCACGTGATTCCTGCTTCTTCGCGGCCAGAAGCCAAACGCATGCGCACCTGGCCTTCGAACGCAGAGCGGTAAAAGTCATTGGCCAGCAAGCTGCCGCACTGCACCAGAGTCAAGCCCGCTTCGAGCTGCTCTGGTGTGAACCGGCGCCGCACAATGCGTGCCACAGAATCAGCGAGGTCTTCTGCCTCGCTCTTCACAATGTTCTGAGCAGCGAGGTCACCGAGCTCTGCTGCAGAGCATACAGCGGCAGCAAAGCGGGCGATATCGGCCTTGAGGTAGCTGTCTGAGACAGCGAGCGCACGAAAGCGGGCGATGTATTCACCTTCTTGATTGCCGAAGATGCCGTACACCTCACGAAAGCGATTGAGCAACACGGTGCTTTCTGCCGCCTCAAGGTCACGCGCGACCTGTCGCACGGCATGCAGCCCCACCCAGAAACCTGCGCCGTAATCAGTGGCCACCCAGTCGTGGCCGCCGGCTTGGTGAACTTGCGTGTCGGTGCGCACGAGCACGTTCGACCCAGTGCCCGCCACGATGGCACCGTCGGCCTCATACCCGAGCAGCAGTGCGGTGGTGTCGTTGCACGCGCCGACTGCCTTGATATTGCCGTTGAGCGACGGTGAGAGTGCTTCGCGCAAGGTCTCAGAAAAGAACTCTCGGGTAGGGCTTGCAAACCCGGCAGCGCCAAAGAACACATAAACGGGCACGTCAGCGACCTCGTGCTCGTGCCAGTAGCTTTCAATAGGTGCAAAGATCTGCCGGATGGTGGCAACATATTCGCTCTGCGGAAGCACCCCAGACAGTGACGCTGGCACTTCGAACCGGCGAACTCCAAAATCGTCGCCGGGCACACGAACCTCGACGTTCGTTCGCGTGCCGCCACTATCTACCGCAATAAAGACGGTGCTCATAAGAAGGTCAGCGCCTTTCCGTCACGTCGAATGACGCCAGACTGAATTAATTGTTCGATGATTGCGTCAAATGATTGCGCGCTGTGGCCCTCTGCGAGAAAGGTGCTTCGTACGCCGCTGATCGGTGCGCGGCCACCGGCATCGAGGCGAGCACGCAACTCAGCCAATACGCTTGTCTCGTCGAGACCAGTCGCGACCGCAACCGGGCTGACCTCTCCGGTGCGGGCGGCGCTCGCAAACCCCTCATTCATGAGGTTCTGCATGTGGTGTTGCGATCGCTCGAATTCGTCGATGCGTGCCTGCAATTTTTCGTTGCTCAGCAAAAGCTGTTCGTTGTGTTGCAGCGTCTCTTGGTGCCTGGCGCGGTCATCTTTGGCTGCTCTGCGTTCAAAAATCCAGCTGGTGAACCCACCGATTACTGCACCTAACAGCAGGCTGAATATTTCCCAGAACAACGTTTGTCTGACCTCTCGTCACAGGTAGCAATTGAGTCCTCTGAATTATATGGTGCTACTCGGACTTTTCGGTCAGCTGCAGATCGTGAATTTTCTGCAACATGTCTGCATTCGAAGGCTCAACCTGGTGCGAACCGTCTGCATACAGAATCACCGGAATGTTCGTGCGACCACTAATGTCTTGTGCGACACCCGCGGCTTCTGGGTCAGCGACAAGGTCAATATAGCGGTACGGAGCGCCCGCGCGGTCAAAGATCAACTTCGCCCTGCGACAATCTCTGCACCAGTCGGCACCGAAGATGATGGTCTCATTCATGAAACCAGGGTAGCGAGGTGGGTGCGCATTTCCCCTGCATTGACCCAGGTAAATCGGTGCGGGCCACGCGCTCGAAATTATCAGCGACTGACCTTGCGGGGCCATAACAAATAGGTTACAGTTAATAGTTGCGCTTCGAATTTCTGTGTGCCTTCATATTGCGGTCGGCTACCACGCTCGATTTCAACTGTAGCGAGTGGATCGAAGCCGCATCACCGCTTAGACCAGGTCAAACGGCCCGATAGGGCCCACGGAGGTAGTTTCCTTGGCTGCTGCGCGCAACGCAACTTCCACCCATTCACCCAAGAACGGCCGCGAGCATCAACGGCTCTCGTTCGCCAAGATCAGTGACACCCTTACGGTGCCCAACCTTCTTGCGCTGCAACTTGAGAGTTTCGACTGGCTCGTCGGCAACGACGCGTGGAAGGAACGCGTCGTCGAGGCACAGAAGGCAGGGCGCGATGATATCGCCCTGAAGAGTGGCCTCGAAGAGATCTTTGACGAGATCTCGCCGATCGAAGATAACGCTGGCACCATGCAGCTGTCATTCGAAAACCCAATTCTCGATGAGCAGAAGTTCTCGATTGAAGAGTGCAAAGAGCGCGGTAAAACCTACTCTGCGCCACTCTACGTCGATGCTGCTTTCTACAACACCGAAACACAGGTGCTGAAGAGCCAGACCGTCTACATGGGTGATTTCCCCATCATGACCGACAAGGGCACTTTCATCATCAACGGCACCGAGCGCGTGATCGTGTCACAGCTCGTGCGAAGCCCCGGTGTGTACTTCGAGCGCGTCCAAGAGAAGACGAGCGATAAAGACGTCTTCACCGCACGCGTCATCCCCAGCCGCGGTGCATGGCTCGAATTCGAGATCGACAAGCGCGATCAGGTCGGCGTGCGCATCGACCGCAAGCGTAAGCAGTCCGTCCCCGTCTTCTTGAAGG
>JAAZHL010000119.1 GCA_012510755.1 Leucobacter sp. | reverse complement strand
ACCTCGGCGCCCTGCAACTCGTTGACGCTCATGGTGACCGGAGCGATGATGTCGCCACCGATCGGTTCGTCAGACGACGAGCCCCCGGCGCACGCCGAGAGCAGAAGGGCCAGCACCCCGGCCCCGCCCAATACAGCCAATGCTTTCTTGTTCATACGTTCATACTTGCACGACAAGATGCACGCACGCGAACAATATTTACTCTCACACATCACCTCGCGTAGGCGATCTCATGTGGCCACCGTAGAATATCGCGAGTGAGCAGCAACCCCTCCCCTCAGCCCGCAGCCTCAGCTTCGCCGGTCGGCGAACGACGCACTTCACTCATTGGCGACTTTGTTCGCGGCGCCATGATGGGCGCGGTCGAGACAATTCCTGGCGTCTCGGGCGGCACGGTCGCGCTGGTCGTTGGCATTTACGCGCGCCTGATTCGGGCCGCTTCGCATGTTGTGTCAGCGCTGCGGGCGTTCGTCACTGGCCCGCAACGGTTGCAGCGCGCAAAGTCACATTTGGCCGACGTCGAGTGGCGCCTCATCATTCCTGTCTTCATCGGAATGTTGATTGCGATCTTCACCGTTGCTGGCCCAATGGCAGACCTCGTTGACGCCTACCCCGAGATGACCCGCGCAGCATTCTTTGGCATGGTGCTCGCATCGATTTCGATTCCGCTGAGAATGGCTGGGGTCTCTGGCATTCGTTGGCAGCATGTGGTTGCAGGCATTGCCGCGGCCGCGATCGCTTACTGGCTTGTCTCTATTCCGCCGACCACGATCGAACCAAACCCGCTGATCATCGTGGTGGCGGCAGCAGTCGCGGTGTGCGCGCTGTTGTTGCCTGGCTTGTCAGGGTCGTTTCTGTTGCTCACCTTTGGCCTGTATGAGCCGACGCTGCGGGCGGTTGATGAACTCGATTTCGGCTATCTCGCGCTCTTCATTTTGGGCATGTTCATCGGTGTCGCCTCGATCGTCAAGGGGCTCGAGTGGCTGCTGCACCATCGCCGACGCATCACGCTCGTCGTGCTGACAGGTGTAATGGTCGGCGCCATGCGCACCCTCTGGCCATGGCAGACCGAGGCTCGCGAACTGCTCGCACCCACGAGCGACTGGCCGCTCGCGCTGGTATTGGGGGCCGCTGGTTTTGCTGTGGTGGCAGTGCTTGCGGTCGTTGACGCGAGGCTGTCGCGAAAGGCTGCCCTCGAATTATTAGGCAACGAGGATCAGCCCAAGCCATAACCCGCCGGGCCTAGTTTCGCCGGCAGACCAGTTGCTTGCGGCCCCCGCACCAACGTTCAGTTCTGCGTTGCGCTCAGCTGACGTTCTGCGGTTTCAACGACGTTCTTGAGCAGCAGCGCACGGGTCATCGGCCCCACCCCACCTGGGTTTGGTGAGATGTAGGCGGCGACCTCGGCGACACCTGGGTCGACATCGCCAACGACACGGCTCTTGCCGGTGGTTGGGTCGACCTTGCGCGACACGCCCACGTCGAGCACAATTGCGCCTGGTTTCACGTCTTCGGCCCGCACGATGCCTTCGACACCTGCCGCCGCCACGATCACGTCGGCGCGGCGAAGCTCTACGCCAAGATCAGCCGTGCCCGTGTGGGTGAGTGTCACCGTGGCGTTGTACTCGCGGCGGGTCAGCAGCGGGCCAATGGGCCTGCCGACGGTGATGCCGCGGCCTACGACGACCACGTGCTTGCCCGCCCACGACAGACCGTTGCGTTCAACCAGTTCGATGACGCCACGCGGGGTGCAAGGCAACGGAGACGTGATCTCGGCATTAGCGTTCAGCACGAGCCTGCCAAGGTTTGTCGGGTGCAAGCCGTCGGCGTCTTTGGCCGGGTCGATCTTCTCGAGAATGCGATCGGTGTCGATGTGCTTCGGCAAGGGCAGCTGCACGATGTACCCCGTGCACTCGGGGCTGGCGTTGAGCTCATCGAGCACAGCTTCGAGTTCAGCCTGAGTCACCGATTCGGGCAGCTCACGCTTGATCGAGGCAATACCGACCTCGGCACAGTCACGGTGTTTGCCTGCGACATACCACTGTGAGCCGGGGTCTTCACCGACGAGCACGGTCGCAAGACCTGGCACAACCCCGCGAGCTGCCAGCGCTGCAACACGTTCCGTGAGTTCGGCTTTGATTGCTGCTGCCGCAGCAGTTCCGTCGAGTTTTTGGGCGGTCACTTCTGTTACCACTGCTCGAGGCCGGGGTAAAGCTCGAAGGCGCCTGCGAGCGCCGTCACACGGGCGCGCAACGCCGCAACGTCGCCAGCGCCCTGCAGGGTCAGTGCGATGATGTCTGCCACCTCAGCGAACTCGGCGTCGCCGAAGCCGCGGGTCGCCAGCGCCGGGGTGCCAATGCGCAGACCTGAGGTCACCATCGGGGGGCGCGGGTCGAACGGCACCGAGTTGCGGTTCACCGTGATGCCCACCTCGTGCAGCGCGTCTTCTGCCTGCTGCCCATCGAGCTTGCTTTCGCGCAGGTCAGCCAGAACCAGGTGCACATCGGTGCCACCGGTCAGCACGTCAACGCCAGCAGCCTTTGACGCGTCGCTCGTGAGCGCCTCGGCCAGCAGCTTCGCACCTGAGAGGGTACGCACCTGGCGGTCAGCGAATTCTTCGGTTGCCGCGAGCTTAAAAGCGGTCGCCTTCGCTGCGATGACGTGCATCAGCGGGCCACCCTGCTGCCCGGGGAAGACGTTTGAGTTCAGTCGCTTGTGCATCTCGAGGTCGTTGGTCAAGATGAAGCCCGAGCGCGGGCCACCAATGGTCTTGTGCACCGTCGACGACACGACGTCAGCGAACGGCACCGGGTTGGGGTGCAGCCCCGCCGCAACGAGACCAGCGAAGTGCGCCATATCAACCCACAGGGTCGCACCGACCTCGTCGGCGATCGCACGAAACGCAGCAAAGTCGAGCGTGCGAGGGTAGGCCGACCACCCGGCGATGATGACCTTTGGCTTGTGTTCGAGCGCCTTCGCGCGCACGACGTCCATGTCGATCAGCATCGTGTCGGGGTCAACGCCGTACGAGACCACGTTGTAGAGCTTGCCCGAGAAGTTCAGCTTCATACCGTGGGTCAAGTGCCCACCGTGTGCGAGCTCGAGCCCAAGAATGGTGTCGCCGGGCTCAGCAATCGCTGCCAGCACGGCAGCGTTTGCCGACGCCCCCGAGTGCGGCTGCACGTTGGCATACGCCGCACCGAAGAGTGACTTCGCGCGCGCGCGCGCGAGATCCTCGGCGATATCAACAATCTCGCACCCACCGTAATAGCGGCGCCCCGGGTAGCCCTCAGCATATTTGTTTGTGAGCACCGAACCGGTGGCCGCGAGCACGGCGCGCGGCACAAAGTTTTCGCTCGCGATCATCTCGAGGGTGGTGCGCTGGCGGTGCAGCTCTTTGGCGAGCACCTCGGCGATCTCAGGGTCAACGACCTCGATCGGCTCGTTGAAGAATGCAGACTGGTTAGACACGTGCGTCTCCTTGGGGGTATTGAGCAAAGGATCTGCGGCCCAGGCGAGCGGCCGACTGCGAGCGTCGTTCCCCGGTGGTGCCCCACCTTTACGCCAGTCACGACGTCATTCACTCTACCAAAGTCGGGTGCAAAATAAGGCTTTCTACGAGGATCCACTAGCCTTAAAGGCGTGATTCAATCGGCGACACAGCAAACTCAATGGGTGCTCACCCTGTCCTGCATCGTCGGGCCCGGCATTGTGCATGCGATCAGCGGCGCGGTCGTCGCTGCCGGCGGCAATATCGAAGAGAGCAAGCAGTTCGCGAGCCACGACACCGGCCGCTTCTTCATGCGGTTGCAAGTCAGCGCGGTCTCGCAGCCCGAAACGTTTCGCGAGCGCTTCGAATCAACGCTTGCGCCGGTAACCGAACGGTACAACATGAGCTGGCGCCTTGACACCGTGGGGCGCCAGGTGCGCACGCTGATTCTCGCGTCAACCGCCACGCACTGTGTCAACGACTTGCTGTATCGCGGGCGCAACGGTCAGCTAGCGATCGACGTGCCACTGATTCTTTCGAACCACGAGACAGTACGTGACATTGCCGATTTTTATGGCGTGCCATTCGAATACCGGGGCATCGCAGACGCGGCTGACAAGGCTGCCTTTGAGCAGCGGGTGCTCGACGTCGTTGAAGCCGAACAAATCGAGCTCGTGGTGCTGGCCCGCTACATGCAGATTCTGTCACCCGAGCTCTGCGCCGCGCTCGCCGGCAAAGCGATCAACATTCATCACTCATTCTTGCCGGGGTTCAAGGGGGCAAACCCTTACCGACAGGCGCACGCTCGCGGCGTCAAACTCATCGGCGCGACCGCGCACTTCGTGACGACCGACCTCGACGAGGGCGCGATCATCGAACAAGATGTAGCGCGGGGCGACCACTCGTACTCCCCCGAACAGCTGCAACAGCTGGGACAAGACGAAGAGGCGCGCACGCTGCGCCGCGCAGTTGGGTGGTTCGCTGAGAACCGCGTACTGCTCGACGGCGATCGCACGATCATCTTTCACTAGGCAGTCGTTCGCTAGGCGGCCGTTCGCGCAACGCTTTTCAAGAGGCGATGCGGGCGCGAGCCTGGCGGGCGCAAGCCTGGCGGGCACGGCCTGGCGGGCACGGCCTGGCGGACGCGGCCCTGGCGCCTGACTCTCAGCGAAGGTGCTCGATGTCGGCGGCGTTAACCACCAGCTGGCCGCCAGTCGGCCGGTCGACGATCAACGCGCCATCACGATCAAGGTCGACGGCTCTCCCATCGGCTATCGGGCCGTTTGGCATGTGCACGCGCACCTCAGCGCCGAGAGTCACCGAGTCACGTTTCACCCGCACCCGAGCCGCATCGGGGTCGTCTGCAGCAAGCTGCACCAGCCGCAGCAGCTCAGCCACTGCAGTTGCTAAGACGCGGTCGACCAGCGCCTGTCCGTTCGGGTCTGCGAGCGTGACCGCCCCTGCCACATCACCGCCGCTTGCGAGCACCGAACCCGCGCGCTCGGTCGGCAGCTGCCACTCGTCTTGCAGCAGGTTCACACCAAACCCCACCACCACATCACCGCTCGGCAGCACCTCGCACAGAATGCCGCAGAGCTTCTGACCGGGTCGGCCCTGCATCGCGTCGCCCTCATCACGCACGTGCACATCGTTCGGCCATTTCACGCCAACTCGCTTCGCCTCGCCGACTTCGCTGCCGTCGCTGCTTTCACTGCCTTCGCTGCCTGCACTGCCTGCACTGCCGCGAAACAGTGGCTGTAGGGCCGCAACCAAAGCCGAACCGACCAGCAGCGGCAGCCAGCTCAATCCCAACCCCGAGGCGCTGATGTTCGGGCGCACCAGCACCGACGCTGCGAGCGCCACGTCGGGCGGAGTCACCCAATCGCGATCGAGCCTGCCCCGACCGGCTGTCTGATTGGTGGTGGCGATGACCGTGCCGTGCGCCAGCTGACCCGAATCACGCGCGACAATTTCGCGCATCAACGCGTTGGTTGACTCGGTCTGGGCGATCCACTGCACCTGGGGCGCGACCGCCCGCGTCTCGTTTAGCTCCACGGGAACCACACTACCGATTGCCCTGCCGTTAGAGGGTTTCGCAGGCGAAACCCTGATTTCTTTGGCAGAGGCCTACCACGCAGGGCATGGGTGCCGCGCTAGGCTGGCATTCGTGACGACACAGCTCGAAGAACCCGGCACTCCGCAAACCACCGCCGAAAAGATCACCGACCATCGCCTGAAGTACCAACAGGCAGTCGGCGACCGTGACGCGGCCGCCGCCGAAAAACAGCACCCCCGCGGCAAGATGACGGCGCGCGAGCGGCTGTCTACGTTGCTCGACCCCGGCAGCTTTGTCGAGTTCGACAAGTTCGTGAAGCACCGCACCCACGGCTTCGGCATGGAGAACACCCGCCCCTTCGGCGATGCCGTGGTGACGGGGGCAGGCACCATTCACGGCCGCCAGGTCGTAGTGTTCTCGCAAGATTTCACCACCTTCGGCGGCTCACTCGGTGAGGTCGCGGGCGAGAAGATCGTGAAGGCCATGGAATACGCGTTGAAGACCGGCGCCCCACTCATCGGCATTCTTGACTCGGGTGGCGCCCGCATCCAAGAGGGCGTGGTCGCGCTCTCGAACTACGCCAAGATCTTTCGACTCAACACGATGTGCTCGGGAGTCATTCCGCAGATCTCAATCGTCATGGGCCCGTCAGCTGGCGGTGCCGTGTATTCACCCGCGCTGACCGATTTCGTGATCATGGTCGACAAGACCAGCCACATGTTCGTGACCGGCCCCGACGTCATCAAGACCGTGACGGGCGAAGAAGTCGGGTTCGAAGAACTTGGCGGGGCCCTCACCCACAATCAGACCAGCGGCGTGTCACACTACCTTGCGAGCGATGAAGACGATGCGCTCGACTACGCGCGGTCACTCATCAGCTT
>JAAZHL010000118.1 GCA_012510755.1 Leucobacter sp. | reverse complement strand
AGTCTGGGGTGTGAACGAGCCGCATCAGCGGTGTGGTGCCTCGGCCGAGCACGCGTCGCACTTCACCTTCGACACTGCGCTCTTCAATCGGTTGGAGGCCGAGCGAGTCTGCGTAGTAGGTGCTCATGAGTTCGAGGTCGCCGACACGCAAAGTGACGGCGTCCATTGCGAGGTCAGCAGCAAGTACTTTGTCGTCGGCTGCGGTGTCATTGGTGTGCATGTTCATACCTTTCGAATTAACGGGTTGCCCGGAATGCTGATGCGCACGCCGAATCGGCAAGTTAGTTGTTGAGACCGAAGCCGCCGCTCCAGCTGATCTTTTCGCCTGCTGCGAGGGTGAGCTGCAAGAAGCCGATTGCTTCGAGTTCGTGTGCGCGGTTGAGTGCCCCGGCGTCGACTGCGTTGAGGCCGCCGGTGGTGATTGCTGCGGCGAGCGCCTGCTTCGCGTCTTGGTCGTCACCTGCGATCAGCACGGTGGTGGGGGTGTCGCCGACCTTGCCCGAGCTGAGTGTGCCAGCAAAGTTGGTGTTGAACGCCTTGAGCACGCGCGAGTTTGGTAGTGCCTGTTGAATTTCGGCGGTTGCTGAGCTGCCGACTGGTACGACGAGCGAGTCGAAGGTTTCGAAGTTCAGTGGGTTGGTGATGTCGACGACGGTCTTGCCGGCGAGCTGATCTGCGTAGTTGCTGATGATCTCGTTGACCGCGTGGTAGGGAACTGCCAGCACGACGATGTCGCCCGCAATGTCGCCGCCTGTCGCCTGCTCGTGGGCGATGTGGTTGATCTGTGCGCCGCCAGCGTTCAGTACGCCCGCGATTGCGGTTGCCATGTTGCCGGTGCCGAAGATGGTGATGGTAGCCATGTGAGTCTCCTTGTATTGATTTGGTGCGAGGATCACTCGCCCCGATTTTCACAATTACTTGTGGGTACAACTAAACATTACACAAATTTACTTGAAGCTGCAACTAATTTGATACACTGGTGCCATGAACGCACTCCTCAACACCAATGAGCGGGTTGCCGTCGCACGTCTCCACGCACTGCTCGAGCTCTTGCCCGCAGCCATCGACAAGCGGCTGGGGCCGGCCGGCATCACGGGCTTCGAGTACACCCTGCTTGAGACACTTTCAGAAGCCGGCGACCACCGAATGCGGCTCAGCGCGATCGCCGATAAAACCAATGCCTCACTGCCGCGCGTGTCTCGAGTGGTGACCTCGCTCGAGCGTCGTGGGCTCGTCGAACGCGCAGCCTGCGAGGCTGACGGGCGAGCCACCAACGCGGTGCTCACCCCCGCTGGCGCAGACGCCTACCGACTGTCACGCGAACTCTACGCTGACGCCGTACGCGACCTCGTGCTCGACGGACTCAAGACCCTGCCCGGCGACGGGGTGGCAGGTCTCTCTGACCTCTCGTATGCGATCTTGACGAGCCTCGACCCGGCACGCGGCGGCACTGCGAGCACCGAGAGCTGCGCGGCAGACCCGGCGCAAGGCACAGCCCAGGTTTGCGCGGCAGACCCTGCACAAGACACGGCCCAGGTTTGCGCGGCAGACCCTGCACAAGACACGGCCCAGGTT
>JAAZHL010000117.1 GCA_012510755.1 Leucobacter sp. | reverse complement strand
GCTACGCACCGCTCGATCGCCGTCTTGCGGCCGTCGACGAGTTTGTCGCAGACAACCCCGGCATCGAGATCGTGACCCAGACGGGCACCGTTTCGGGTAATGCCGCCCTCGATACTGCCGCACAGGTGGCTGCACTGCTCAGCGCGAACCCGGTCGACGGCGACGTGCAGGCCATTTGGAGCCACTGGAACGAGTTCACGCGTGGCGCGATGACCGCGCTGTCTGACGCGGGGCGCAGCGATGTCGCGGTGTACACCGTTGACCTGACCGATCAAGAACTGCCCTTCTTCTGGGACGAGACGGTCGATTTCCGTGCCGCTTCGGCAACGAACCCCGCAACGATTGGCCGTTCGCAGGTTCGTCTCGCGTGGGTCAAAGCAGCAGGCAATGAAGAGGGCAACCTGCTCGTTGAGCCAGCGCTGATTACCAAGGCCGATCTGCCAGACGAAGAGATCAGCTTTGTCGAGCTCGTCGAATATGTACCTGCATGGAACGCAGATGACTCAACCTGGCCAGCCTGGATCAAGAGCCTGCACGAGCGTTCTGCACAGTGACCTCAACGCTGGCGCTGCGAAACGTCACGCATGACTACGGTGACGGCCCGGTCTTACAACACGTAGACCTGGTCATCACCGGTGGTCAGGTGCATGCGCTGCTCGGTATGAACGGTGCCGGTATGAGCACGCTGGTGCATATCGCGGCAGGTTTTTTCGCCCCGTCCGCTGGCGAGATCACGATTGACGGCGAAGCAGTGAACTTCGCAAACCCCGCTGACGCTCTGCGTCGCGGGGTTGCGTTGCTTGCGCAAGAGGTCGATCGCGCGCTCGTACCTGACGCGACGGTGCACGAGAATCTCACGGCGGGCATGCTTATGGGTGAGCGGCAGCGCCTGTTCTCAGCCTTGCAGAATCTGGCGCGGGCCCGGCAAATACTTGCGAAGTACGGCGTTGAGATCGATGCCACGCGCAAAGCCGGTGAGCTGAGCCTCTATGAGAAGCAGGTGCTGCTGCTTGTGCGAGCGGCGGCGGCCAACGCAAAGTTTTTGTTTCTTGATGAGCCAACTTCGGCGTTCGACACTTCAGAGACCGAGCGTTTCTATGGCATTGTCGAAGCGCTGACGGCAGAGGGCATTGGTGTCGTCTTTATTTCGCACCGGCTGGGTGAGGTCTTCCGCATTTCTGACGAGATTTCGGTGCTGCGCGGCGGCACGGTGTCGCTGCATGCGGTGACGTCTGACACGTCGACGGCCGAGGTGGTCACTGCAATCACCGGTGATGCGGCGCAGGTTGCGCGTGCGGCCAGGTCGCCGCAGCCAGGGGCACCGGCGCTCGTGGTGCAGGGGCTCGAGTTGGGTCGCGGGCGAAAGCCGCTGGATCTGCAGCTGGGGCGGGGCGAGATTGTGGCGGTGTATGGGCCACTAGGATCAGGCAAGACCACGATCGCCCGTACGCTTTTTGGCTTGCACGGCCCGTATTCTGCGCAGGTCGGTGGTGAGACTCGCCTCATCTCAGACGCGGTCGCTGCACGAAAGGCCGGCTTTGCGTTTGTGCCAGAGGAGCGTCGCACACAGGGCATCTGGTTAGACGAGACCGTTCGCACGCACTTCGCGCTCGGGTTTCGAGGTCTCATTCGTGCCCGCCGCGAGCGTGAGCACGCCACCAAAGTAATCGAACAATTCGATGTGCAGCCACCGCGCGAGTCGCAGGTGCTGCGCCGCATGTCGGGTGGCAACCAGCAGAAGGTAGCGATCGCAAAATGGGCGAGCGTGCCTGGGCGAAGCGTGTTGATTCTTGACGAACCAATGAAGGGCGTCGACGTAGCCGCGAAAGAAGCTATCTTTCGGTCGATTGAAGAGCTCGCTGCATCGGGGGTGGGGGTGCTCTACCTGACGCAAGAGCCTGATGATGCGCTGCGCATCGCCGACCGCGTGATCGCACTTGATCGAGAAGGTGTGGCCTTCGACCGGCCGGTCGCTGGGCTCGCTGCGATCGACCTCATGTTCACTGAAAGGGGCGAAGCCGCATGACAACGGTACAGCCGACAGCTGGGTCTGCGCGGGCGCACAAGATTCGCGATTTCGCGATTCGCAATGCCGCAGTCGTGGTGATTCTGATCGTGATCGCGATCTTTGGGTTCGCCAACGAGAACTTCTTTACCACGGGCAACCTGCTCGACATCTTGCGTTCAATCGTCGTGAGCGCCCTGTTGGCGCTCGCCGTCACCTTCTCGCTGGTGGTGAACGGCTTCGATGTGTCGATCGGCTCGGTCACCAGCCTGTCGACGATCGTTGCGGCGTCGTTGATGATCGATTTTCGCATGGAGACGCCAGTGGCGATCTTGGTGCCAATTTTGTGCGGTGTCGCGGTCGGGCTGGTCAACGGTTTTCTGATCGTCAAACTTGGTTTGCCCGACTTGCTGGCAACGCTTGCCATGCTGTTTCTTGTCAGTGGGGTGCAGCGCACGATCACCGCAGGCAAGTCAGTGACGGCAACCCCAGAATCAGGCGTTATTACGCCCTCGTTTAGCTTTATCGGGCGCGGCGTCGTGTTCGGCATTCCGGTTCCGGTGATCTTGCTGGCCGTGGTCGGCGTGCTTGCCTACCTGTTTCTCAATAAAACGACGACAGGTCGCTACATGTACCTCGTTGGAGGCAACGAAGAAGCGGCGCGGCACATGGGTCTACCGGTAGGACGGCTGCGGGTGCTCGCATACGTCATCAGCGGGGCACTTGCCGCGCTGGGGGGCATCGTGCTGACCGCGCGCATCGGTAGCGGACAGATTGAAGCTGGCGCGCCGCTGCTCATGGATGCGGTCGCCGCCGCCTATGTGGGGTATGCCCTGTTCGGGCAGAAGAAGCCCAGCGTCGTCGGTACTCTCGTGGGCGCCGTCTTGATCGGTGTGCTCTTGAACGGGCTCACCATGATGAAGTTTCCGTACTACGCTCAAGACATCGTGAAGGGCGGGGTGTTCATCATGGCGCTCGCTTTCACCTTTGTGCGAAGCAAGCGACAGTAGCTATCCACTCACCGGCGTGCTTGTATGCCGGTACTCGAAAGGATGACGAAGCAGATGGGCCTCTCACAACCCGACTTCGGGTACAACTTCAGCTTTGTTGGGCACAGCGACCAGGGCGGCCGACCCGATGGCTGTCAGATCATGGTCGACCGAGGCTATGCCTATGTGGCCCATGCGCTTCAGCAGGGCTTTAGCGTGATCGACGTGCGAGACCCGAGCGCGCCAGTGCCCGTCTCGGTCGTTGCGGCGCCCCCCGGCACCTGGAGCGTGCACCTGCAAGCCGCTGAAGACCTGCTGCTCGTGGTGAACGCGAAAGACCTCTTCGC
>JAAZHL010000018.1 GCA_012510755.1 Leucobacter sp. | reverse complement strand
CACCACCACTGAACTGATGTCAGCCCACCCAGGCGTGTTCAGTCATCGAGGCAGTTAGTCGTCGAGGTCGTCTTCTTCTCGGATTCGACGAGCACGCTCTTCAACGATCTCGGGCGCCCGTGCCGCCTCTTCACGCGTCGCAAACGGGCCAAGACGATCAATCGACAGTGACTGTGGGCCTTCTTCAACGTCTTGCGTGCGTGTGTTGAACCAATACGCTTCGGCAGGGTCTTCAATTCCCCAGTCGCGCTTGCTCATTGATATTCCTTTCAATTGCCCCAGCAGACTCCGGTGATTCACTCAATGCAGACTCTGTCCTTAGACTTAGCGTATGCCCTTTGACGCCGACGGACACCTCATTGCCGGAACAATTTCTTCGCGCCTCGCGGTACCCACGCAGATTACGCTCCCGCCATATGTGGGGCAGCCAGCTCCCCCGCCCTATACAGGCGACAATACTTACTCAGAAGCTGAGATAGAGAAGATTCGCGCGGCCGGGCGCATCGCCTCACGCGCAATCGACGCTGCCGGTGCAGCCATCAGGCCAGGGGTCACCACTGACGAGCTCGACCGAATCGTGCACGACTACGTCACCTCACACGGCGCCTACCCTTCGACACTCGGCTATCGCGGCTACCCAAAGTCGTGCTGCACCTCGGTCAACGAAGTGATTTGTCACGGAATTCCAGACGACACCATCTTGCGCGACGGCGACCTTATCAACATCGATGTGACCGCCTACCTCGACGGTTTTCACGGTGATCTGAATCGCACCTTTCGCGTGGGCGAGGTCTCAGAAGAAGCCAACCTGCTGATCGAGCGCACCGAAGAGGCGTTGCGCCGCGGCATCAAAGCTGTGGCTCCCGGGCGTGAAGTCAACGTCATCGGCCGGGTCATTGAAACCTATGCGAAGCGCTTCGGCTATGGCGTGGTGCGTGACTTCACTGGGCACGGCGTCGGCGGCGCCTTTCACACCGGCCTCATCATTCCGCACTACGATGCAGCGCCGCTCTATAACGACATTATGAAGCCGGGCATGGTCTTCACCATCGAACCCATGCTCACGCTCGGCACCCACGAGTGGAACATGTGGGACGACAATTGGACTGTCGTCACTCGCGATCGCTCACTCACCGCGCAGTTCGAGCACACCATTGTGGTGCGCGAACACGGGGCCGAGATTTTAACAACCTCAGATTAGCGATCGGTCGGTCAGCCTACGGCCATCGGCCGGGCACTCAAGTGCCGACCGGGAAGCGAGGTGCCGACCGGGAACCGACGCTCGCCGACCTGCCGCAACCTCAGTATGCGACAGTGAAGCGCTTGCGGCGGTGCTGAGGCTGCTCAATCTCGTCAACGATCGCAACCCCAAAATCAGCGCCGCTAATGTCGCTCTTGCCCTGCTCGTCTACCAAGAGCACGTCTCCGCCGACTCGGTATTCGCCACGAAACTCGCCCGGGTTGAACGAGCCAAAATCGCCTGCGGGGCTAACAAAAAACCAGTCAAGGCCCTCATGGCTGCCGCGAAGATCGTCAAGCACGTCAGCCATTTCAAGCGCTTCAGGCTTGAATTCTTCTGGAAACCCCGAATCGACGATGCGCGCGCCGCCCTCAGCCACACGCAGCGAACCGGCGCCACCAATCACGCCAAGACGCACCCCGCTCGCCGCAGCCTCGCCCGCAAGCGCGGCAATCGCGTCACGAACCTGGCCCAACATATCGCCGCGTGCAGACACGGCAACGACCACGGCATCGGTACCGTGCAGTGCCTTGGCACGATCCTCGGCTGACAGCAATGAACCACGCACGTAATCGACGCCAGCAATCTGCTCGGCCACCTCGCCTCTGCTGACTGCGGTCACCTCGAAGCCACGAACAGCCGCAGCCTCAATGATGTGCGACCCCGCGTAGCCTGAGGCTCCAAAAACAGTAATGTGGGTCATGCGTGATCCTTTCGTTCAAGTCTTTGAACTATAACTTTCTTGCCCTGCAAGCTATTCCTTATGTTGCTTGAAAAGTTTTGCGTGACCAAGCAGCAACAATCTTTGGGTAGTGCTCGGGAATCGCACGAACCAGCCTGTCGACGAAGCGGGCCTGCCCGAGCAGCACCCTGCCCTTCTTGCGTTCAACGCCCCGCACGATCTGACTCGCGGCCTCATCAGCAGTCATTTTGAACAGCTTTTGCTTATAGATTTCATTGCGGCGCCGCTCAGCCTCGGTGAAAGCGGCCTCAGCTTCGACGTCTCCAGGTCGGCCACCGAGGTGCACCGGCTTCGCATCACGAATCGCGGTGCGCACCCCGCCAGGGTGCACCACGGTCACCCGCACCGGCGCCCGATCAAGCAACAGCTCGGCACGCAGCGCCTCGGTGAAGCCACGCACAGCAAACTTCGACGTGCAATAAGCGCCAATGCCGGGTTGCGCCATGATGCCGTTCAGGCTCGAAATGTTGATCACGTGCCCATCACCAGAGGCGAGCAGGTAGGGCAAAAACTCTTTCGTGCCGTGAATGACGCCCCAGACGTTGACCGCAAACATGCGCTCGAACTGGTCATAGCTCTCGTCAGCAATATGAGTGGCGCCACCGCCGAGACCCGCAATGTTGTATATCTGGTGCACCGTGCCATAGGCGTCTGCTGCCCCGGCCGCGAAGGCCGCCATCTGTTGCCGGTCGCCCACATCGACCTGTGTGACGAACGCATCGCGCTGCAGAAGGGCACGGGTGTCATGCAGGCCCTGTTCGTCCCAGTCAGCGAGCGCCAGGCTCACGCCACGTCGGTCGAGTTCGAGCGCAACCGCTCGCCCGATGCCGCTCGCCGCGCCCGTGATTGCTGCGACCTTGCCGTTCCAGTGACCGTTCATCGCTTGAAGCCTCCTTGCTTAGGTAGAATGGTAACCGGAATGGGCTGGCGGGCGGTCGCGTCGCGGTGTTTCGACACACGCGCCGAGGAACGTCCGGGCTGCACAGAGCAGAACGGTGGGTAACACCCACCCGGGGTGACCCGCGAGAAAGTGCAACAGAAAGTAGACCTGCCTGCTGGCGCTGTCAGTCGGTAAGGGTGAAAGGGTGGTGTAAGAGACCACCAGCGTTCGTGGTGACACGAGCGGCTAGGCAAACCTCGTTCGCAGCAAGGCCAGACAGAAGACGTTGACGCTGCTCGCTGAGTCTTCGGGTAGGCCGCTAGAGCCCGTCGGTAACGGCGGGCCGAGAGAGATGACCGCACAGACTGGTTCGCCAGTTGGACAGGACCCGGCGTACAGCTAGCCCATTCCCCAAAATGCCCGCTGATCTGGGTTAATGTTTCTTGAAATCCCGTCGCAGGGCGAGAACCCGCGCCCGCGCGGGAGCACTAGGTGCGCGAGACGACTGCGGGGCGCGGCACAACTAGCTCGCGCGAAAGGCCTCAAGTCTGCGGGCCGCCTCAGCAATGTCTGCGTCGCTTGCCGTCAACGCGAACCGCACGTGCTGCCGCGACTGCTCCCCGTAGATGTGCCCCGGGCCTGCGAGAATGCCGTGCTGCGCGAGCGCCGCAATCGTCTGCCATGCGTCCTCATGCAGCGTCGCCCACAAATACAACCCCGCGATGCTGTCGTCAACCTGAAACCCGGCCGCCCGCAGCCCCCGCAGCAGCACCTCACGCCGCGCGCCATAACGCTGCTTCTGCGCCTCGACGTGTGCGTCATCGCCGAGCGCCGCCACCTTGGCCGCCTGCACTGGCGCCGCAACGATCAGCCCTGCGTGTTTGCGCACCGCAAGCAGCCGCGCGATCAGCGACGGGTCGCCCGCGACGAACGCCGCCCGGTATCCTGCGAGGTTCGATTGCTTGCTCAGTGAGTATGTTGCGAGCACCCCGGTGTGATCGTTTTGCATGATACGAGGATCGAGCACCGACGGAATCGGGGTCGACCGCCACGGGCCTTCCCAGCCAAGCTCGGCATAACACTCATCGCTCACGATCACGGCGCCGAGTTCGCGTGCGCGCACCACCGCCTCACGCAACGCATCGATGTCGAGCACCCGCCCGTCTGGGTTTGAGGGCGAGTTGAGCCACACCAGTTTCGTGTGTTGGGGCCAGTCAGCAGGGTTGTCGAGCGCGAGCGCCTCGGCACCCACAAGTTGCGCCCCGACCGCGTATGTCGGGTAAGCGATCTGCGGAAATACGACGGCGTCTCCCGGGCCGAGCCCGAGCAAGAGCGGCAGCAACGCCACCAGCTCTTTCGAGCCGATCGTGGGCAGCACCGCATCTTCGGCAACCGTCACCCCACGCCTGCGCCGATACCAGGCGGCGATCGCTGACCGCAGTTCGGCGGTGCCCGCGGTGAGCGGGTAGCGATGCGCATCGGCTGCGGCGGCGAGGGCCTCGGTCACCACCTTAGGTGTGGCATCGACCGGTGAACCCACCGACAGGTCGATGGCACCGCCTTCGTGGCTCGCTGCGACCTTGGCATATGGCGCCATTGCGTCCCACGGAAACTCCGCAAGGCCCCGCTGCGTGGGGGTGTCACTTGTCTGCATCACTGGCTCCGCTCATAAGGCTTTGGCGCCGCACACCAAGCACTGGCGTCGTGCACCAAGCACTGGTTATGCTCACAAAACGCATTGGCACCGTTCACAGACTAAACGCATGGTCGCTCGCGCGCACGGGTGTCGGCAGCACCGACACCTTTGACAGCAAGTATTCGTCGACCGCTGCGGCGGCAGACCTGCCCTCAGCAATCGCCCACACGATGAGCGACTGCCCGCGACCTGCGTCGCCCGCCACAAACACCCCCGGCAGATTCGTCGCATAGCGCTCATCGCGCACAAACGTGTGTTTGCCCCCCTGCGGCAGCACGAATCCACCGTCAGGTTCAATCTCTTCGGCCCCCGTGAAGCCCATCGCGATGAGCACCAGATCAGCCCGAATCAGGTGCTCAGTGCCCGCGATCGGTTCACGACCCCGCTCGCTGATGCCGGTCTCGGCCACCAGCACGCCACGAACGGTGCCGCTTTCATCAGCAACGATCTCGACGGTCGAGGCAAGATAGTTGCGCTGCCCGCCTTCTTCGTGCGAGCTCGACACCTCGAACAGTGTCGGGTGCGTCGGCCACGGCTGCGAGCCGGTGCGGCGCACAGGCGGCTTCGCCCCAATCGCGAGACTCGTCACCGAAGCTGCACCCTGGCGGTGCGCAGTGCCCACACAGTCGGCACCGGTGTCACCGCCGCCAATCACGACCACGTGTTTGCCTGCCGCATCGATCGTGCTGAGCGAAGCAGCCCGCCCCTTGGACTGCCCATCGGTTACCTCAGCAGCCGGCCCAGAAGCCAGTTCAGCAACACGGTCTTCGGCCAGCCCATCAACCCGCGCATCAATAAGCCCAGCAGCACGATCTTCTGCCCGATTCTGAGCGGTCAAGTAGTCCATCGCCACATGCACGCCCGCATGCTCGTAACCGCTCACATCAAGATTGCGCGGCACCGTCGCGCCAGTCGCCACCACCACGGCATCGTAGCGACGCCGCAACTCTGCCCAGCTCATGTCACGCCCAAGCTCGACACCGGTGCGAAAACGAGTGCCCTCGTCTTTCATCTGCGCAATGCGACGCTCAACCAGATGCTTCTCGAGCTTGAACGAGGGAATACCGAAACGCAACAGGCCGCCCGGCTGTTCATCGCGTTCAAACACGACCACGGTGTGCCCGGCTCGCGTCAGTTGCTGCGCAGCGGCAAGACCCGCGGGCCCCGAGCCAACAACGGCCACCGTTTTGCCGGTGAGTCTCTCGGGCGGCTGCGGGCTCACCCAGCCGTTTGCGAACCCCTCATCAATGATCGAGTTCTCGATCTGTTTGATGGTCACGGCAGGCTGGTTGATGCCCAACACACACGCGGACTCACACGGCGCCGGGCAGGCACGCCCCGTGAACTCAGGGAAGTTGTTTGTCGAGTGCAACCGCTCGAGCGCCTCACGGCCACGGCCGCGCTGCACCAGGTCATTCCACTCCGGAATCAAGTTGCCAAGCGGGCACCCCTGGTGACAAAACGCCACCCCACAGTCCATACACCGTGAAGCCTGCCGCGCCACCAATGTCGGGTCTGCCGGGTCGACCACCTCACGCCAGTCCATGAGCCGCAGCGCCACTGGGCGCTTTGGCGCCAGCTCGCGCTCACGGAGTTTCAAAAAGCCCTGCGCATCAGCCACGGGTCACCTCCAAAATTTGGTTCCAAGTTGTTTCGCCGTCTGGGTCGAGGCCATTTCGCCCAGCAAGTTCATGAATCTCAAGCACCCGCGCGTAATTGCGCGGAATTAGGTGGGTGAATCGCGCCCACGTCGCCTGTGCGTTCGTCGCAAGCTCTGCGAGCAGCCTCGCCGCCACTTCTGACCCGGTCTGCTCGAGATGCCGCTGCAGCAGATCAAGCACCCGCTGACGACGCAGTTCATCGAGCGGCTGCAACAGCAAGGCCCCGTTCACGAGCTCTGCCGAGTTCACGTCAAGGGGGTCGAGGTCGAGCAGCACGGCTTCACCGCCAGACATGCCAGCACCGATATTTCGACCGGTCGGGCCGAGCACGAGCGCGAACCCACCCGTGAAATATTCCAGGGCGTGGTCACCGGTGCCCTCAACGACGGCGGTGGCGCCTGATCCTCGCACCAAGAACCGCTCACCCACGATGCCCGCAAGATGCAGCGTGCCGCTCGTCGCCCCATAACCGATCACGTTGCCGGCGATCACGTTGCCAGAGGCGGTATGCCCCGAGTCGGTGTGCGGGCGCACGACGATCTCGCCACCGCTCAAACCCTTGCCGACGTAATCGTTCGCGTCACCGTACAACCGCAGCGTCACGCCGGCGGGCAAAAACGCCCCGAGCGACTGCCCCGCCGAGCCGCGCAACGTCACGTCGATCGTGTCGGCAGCCAGGCCGGCCGCGCCATACCGCTTCGTCACCTCATGCCCGAGCATGGTGCCCACAGCGCGATCAACGTTGCGAACCGGCAGATCGATGACCACCGGCTCGCGGCGCTCGAGCGCGGCCGACGAATACCCGATCAACGCGTGATCGAAATGGCTCTCGAGGTCGTGCTGCTGCGGCACCATGTGGCGACGCGGTTCAGCGGCCGAGAATTCGGGGCCCCGCAGCACCGGCGTCAGGTCGAGACCCTCAGCCTTCCAGTGCCGCACCGCCTCATCAATGTCGAGCGCGGCAGTGTCACCGATCGCCTCATCGAGTGTGCGATAGCCAAGTGAGGCGAGGATCTCACGCACCTCTTCAGCAATGAACTGGAAGAAATTCACGACGTGCTCTGCCTTGCCCGTGAACCGGCTGCGCAGTTCAGGGTTCTGTGTGGCCACACCAACAGGGCACGTGTCTAGGTGACAGACCCGCATCATGATGCAGCCGGCCACCACGAGCGCCGAGGTGGCGAAACCATACTCTTCTGCGCCCAGCAGAGCCGCGACCACCACATCACGGCCCGTGCGCAGCTGCCCATCGACCTGCACCGTCACCCGGTTACGCAGGCCATTCAGCATGAGCGTCTGTTGCACTTCGGCGAGCCCGAGCTCCCAGGGTGCGCCCGCGTGCTTCAGCGAGTTCATCGGGCTCGCGCCGGTGCCACCGTCATACCCAGAGACCAACACCACGTCACTGAGCGCCTTCGCCACGCCAGCTGCCACGGGGCCGATGCCTGACTGTGACACGAGCTTCGTCGAAATGCGCGCGGCAGGGTTGGCCCGCTTCAAGTCGAAGATCAACTGTTTCAGGTCTTCGATCGAATAGATGT
>JAAZHL010000116.1 GCA_012510755.1 Leucobacter sp. | reverse complement strand
CACGTATAGGGTGATCGCTGAGCCACGACCTGCTTCGCCGCTCGGATTCGAACTTGGCACCAATCCAGCGGTGACTGATGAGTCGACCTCGCCACCGTTGATTACCGTGAAGCCCGCGGCAGTCAACAGTTGCTCGGCCTCAGCATAGGGGCGATTGCGAACATCAGGTATGGCTACCATCACACGTTCGACAGCTGAGCGTGGAGGCGCCGGGAAGGCATCGCCGCCATAAATCTGGTCGCCGGCATACATGATGTCAGCGAATACTGAGCGGTCGGGGCGACCGAGCCCTGAGTAGTTCAGGTCGTCGAATCCGGTGACATTGCCCGTCCATAGGGCGGTCACGATTCTGCTTGTGCCGCCAACATTCCAGCGATCTTTGTTATCGTCGGTGGTGCCGGTCTTCAAGAAGTGGGGCACGCCGAACTGAGAATAGGCGTGGCGACCGGTGGCCGTGAGCACGTGTTCGAGGCCAGAGAGCACGCCAGCCGCGACATCGGGCGAAACACCCTCGGTGCAGGTGCTCTTTGTGAATGCGACCTCATTGCCTTCGGCATCGGTCATTGAATCGATCGGCACCGGTGAGCACCAGGTGCCCTGGTTCGGAAACGCGGCGTAAGCGGTCGCCATGGTCAACGGCGCGATCTCGTCGACACCAGCGAACGTTGCTGTCGGCACAACGGAGAGCCCGCGGGGGTTGTTGCGCAGCGTAGGCACCGTTGTGGTGCCATCTTCATTGAGCGGTAGGTCTGAGGCGCGGTGCACACCGAGGTTTTCGGCGATCGAGATCGTGTCGCAGAGGTCAAGCTGCTGTTGCATCGAAATGTAGCCGCCGTTGAACGAGTTGGCGGTCGCGGTGTAGACCGAGACGTTGCCGGGCATCTGGCCCGAGTCGTTTCGTACGGGGAAGGTTCCGCCGCCGTAGACGCCGCCTAGGCAACTTGCCCTGAACGAGTTCAAGTTGACGGTGCGACCGTTGGCGTTCACCATGTCATTCAGCGAGTGACCGGTGCGCAGCCACTCGGCGAGCGTGAAGGTCTTCGAGGTTGAACCGATTTGGAAGCCCTTCGAGCCACCCATTTCTTCGTCGGTGTTGTAGTTGATGCTCGTGTAGCCGGGGTTCGACTCGAGGAACCCGGCGTCTGCACTGAACGGGCGGTTCTGCGCCATCGCCAGGACACGCCCAGTGCCGACCTCGACCGTTGAGGTTGCGGCACCGATGTCCATGTGGTCGAGCAGCGGCGGCACCGCGCCGCGCAACGCTGACAGCGAGGCTGCTTGCAGATCGAGGTTGACGGTGGTCATGATGCTGTAGCCGCCGCGCAAGAAGTTGAAATGACGCTCTTCTTCGGTGTTGCCGAGTGCGGGGTCGCCTTCGACGTAGCGTTGCACATAGTCGCAGAAGTGACCGAGGCCGTAGTTGTTCTCTGCAATCACGCAGCCATTTTGGCGTTGTGTGAGGTTTGGCACGACGTCGGTTGCGACGGCGGCGTCGTGCTGTTCTTGAGTGATGCGCTGCGAATCGAGCATGCGCTGCAGCACGTAGTCGCGTCGTACCTGGTTGTCAGGAACGTTCTCTTCATATGCGAGGTTCAGCGCCGAAGGAAACTGCACAATGGCGATCAGGCTCGCCGCCTCTGGCAGGGTGAGGTCTTTGGCCGACTTGCCGTAATAGGTCTGCGCGGCAGCTTCGATGCCGTAGACGTTGCCGCCGAAGAGCGCAATGTTGAGGTAGCCGAGCAAGATTTCGTCTTTCGAGTACTTCTTCTCGATGCTCACTGCGTAGCGAATTTCTTGCAGCTTGCGGGCGGTGGCTTGTTCGGTGGCGGCCTCGTAGGCTGCGTCGCGTTCTTCTTCGTCGAGAATTGCTTCGGCCTCTTGCACCAGTACGTTGCGCACATACTGCATCGTGATGGTCGATGCGCCACCTGCATCGCGCCCGGTGGCCACACCGAGCACGGCACGGCCGAGACCCATCACGTCAACACCGCCGTGGGTGTAGAAACGCGGGTCTTCTGTGGCGACCGCAGCGTCTTTCACGAACTGCGAAATCTCGTCCCAACCCACCATTTCGCGGTTCTGCGCGAAGAAGGTGGCAAGTTCGACCTGATTGCCAGCGCTGTCGCGTGCGTAGAGGGTCGACGGCTGAGCGAGGTCGCCGGGGTTCAAGTGGTTGGGCAGGTTCTCAAAGATGCTGATTGCAGAGCTTGCAGCGATGCCGCTGACTGCCACGACCGGGGTCACGGCGACGGTGACGAGCACGCCGGCGATGATGCTCATGATGAACGCGCCGAGCAGACCGCCGATTGCACCGCTTGGGGTGCGCGGCTTGGCGGTGCGCACGTTGCTGCGACCGCTCTGCTTTGAAGACGATGAAGCCATAAGATAAAGCGTATGTGACAAAGGCTGAGAATCTGCATTCCAAAGGCCTAAAGTGTGCATGTCATACTGCGTGCAGAGTGCAGGAATCGCGCGGGCTTGAATCAGACAGCTGCCGAGAAACGAGGGTCAGAGTGAGTGAAGACACACAAGGTCAAGAGGGTGCCGGGCACCCGAAGTGGGAGTACTTTGTCACCCCGCTGTTGCTTCATAACGAAGCGGCGATACTAAATAATTGGGGCGCCCAGGGCTGGGAGCTCGTGCAAATCATCGAGGGACCAGCCGGCGGTAACGTCGCGTACCTCAAGAGAAAGGCGTAACGCATGTCAGTAATTGAAGATCGTCTCCGCGAGCTCGGCTATGAGGTGCCCGAGGTGGCTGCGCCTGTGGCGGCATATGTGCCGGCGCTTCGCCGCGGTAATTTGGTCTACACGAGTGGGCAGTTGCCGTTCGTGGGTGGCGAGTTGCCGCTGACCGGCAAGGTTGGTGCTGAGGTGACGCCAGAGCAGGCCGAGGATCTCGCGCGCCAGTGCGCACTGAACGGTCTTGCGGCGGCTCGCGGTATTTTGGGCTCGCTCGACAAGATCACTCAGGTGGTAAAGGTCACCGCGTTCGTGGCCTCTGACCCGTCGTTCACAGGTCAGCCGACGGTTGCCAACGGCGCTTCGGTCTTCTTGGGACGGGTGTTTGGCGATCTCGGCATTCACGCGCGTTCGGCCGTGGGCGTTGCGGTGTTGCCGCTCGACGCACCTGTCGAGGTTGAGTTCATTTTCGAGGTCGAAGGCTAAGTTCGCTTCGGTCTCGTGCGGCCAAGCAGCGGTCGCGAGACTTTTATTTAGATGGGCAGTAGTTGCTCTGTGCTTTCAAACGGGCAGCAACTACTGCCCATCTCTGTTCGTTGATGCTTAGAGCGTGGGCTGCGTCGGCGTTTGTTCGCCGTTGGTCTGCGGCGACGTGCGAGCCCGCCATCCTGCCTAACCTGGCGCGTGTGGCTACCTGCCGGCTCGCACCTGCGCCGCCACGGTGTCCATGACCCGTGTGTCTGCGAGGGTCGTGGTGTCGCCGACGTCTTTGCCTTCTGCGACCTGCTTCAGCAGTCGGCGCATGATCTTGCCTGAGCGGGTCTTGGGCAGTTCGCTTACGACATAGACGTTGCGTGGGCGGGCGATCGCGCCGATTGTGCTGGAAACGTGTTTCTTCAGGGCGTCTTCGGCCTGTGTTTCGGTCATCAGCTGCTGCTGCGACTTCAAAATCACGAACGCTACCACGGCTTGACCGGTGGTCTCGTCGTCTGCACCGACCACTGCGGCTTCGGCCACCGCGTGGTGCTCAACGAGCGCCGACTCGATCTCGGTGGTAGACAGGCGGTGCCCCGACACGTTCATCACGTCATCGACGCGGCCCATGAGCCACACGTCGCCGTCTTCGTCGACCCGGGCGCCGTCACCAGCGAAGTACTGATCGCCGAACTTCTCCCAATATGTGTCGATGAAGCGTTGATCGTCACCCCATATGGTGCGCACCATCGAAGGCCAGGGGCGCCTGATGGTGAGCAGGCCACCCTGCCCGCGATCCACGCGGTTGCCCTCGTCATCAACAAAGTTCACGTCGATGCCTGGAATCGGTACCTGCGCACTGCCCGGCTTGAGTGACGTGAGGCCAGGCAGTGGAGCCACCATGATCGCACCAGTTTCGGTCTGCCACCAGGTATCGACGATCGGTGCGGTGCCTGCGCCAATGACCTCGCGGTACCACCGCCATGCCTCGGGGTTGATTGGTTCGCCCACCGAGCCAAGCAAGCGGATGCTCGACAGATCGTACTGCTCGGGCACCTGCCTGCCGACCTTCATACACGAACGAATGGCGGTGGGCGCCGTGTAAAAGATGGTGACTTTGTATTTCTCGATGAGTTGCCACCACCGGCCCCAATCCGGGGTATCGGGGGTGCCCTCATAGATCACCTGCGTGGCGCCATTGGCGAGCGGGCCGTAGACAATATAGCTGTGTCCGGTAACCCAGCCGACGTCGGCGGTGCACCAGTACACATCGCTTTCGGGCTTCAAATCGAACACGTTGCGGTGAGTCGTGGTGACCTGGGTGAGGTAGCCGCCACTCGTGTGCAAAATGCCCTTCGGGCTGCCGGTCGTGCCGCTCGTATACAGAATGAACAGCGGGTTCTCGGCAGGGAAGCCCTGGGCCGTGTGCTCGCCGTCGTAGAGGGCGATTTCGTCGCTCCACCACGCGTCGCGCCCCTCGGTCATCTCAATGTCATTGCCGCAGCGTTTCACCACGAGCACATGTTTGACTGAGAGCGGCCGTCCGTCACCCGTGAGCGCGAGCGCCTCATCGACGGTTGGTTTGAGCGCTGACACGCGGCCTTTGCGATAGCCGCCGTCGGCTGTGATGACGACTTCGGCTTGCGCATCATCGATGCGGCTTCTGAGGCTTTCTGCGCT
>JAAZHL010000115.1 GCA_012510755.1 Leucobacter sp. | reverse complement strand
GTGTAGCCGCGAGACATCGCCGTGCGCACGTGTTCGGCACCGATTGCACTGAGCGTGGCGCTCTTGACGAAGCGAAAGAGAATAGCGCCTTCAATGAGCCCGATGGTCAGGGCCGGTAACGTCAAAGATCGAAGGGCGGCGAGAGGATCAGCCCAGCCCGACCTTGGAAATCCTTGTGAAGGCAGCCAACCCAGCCAACTCGAGAACACCAGAATACCGATGAGGCCCGCCCACACCGCGGGCACTGCCGCCGCGATCACCCCCAGCACCGACATTGCACGGCTGCTCAACGCGTGGCGTCGGTAGGCGGCGAACACCCCGAGCGGCAGCGCCACCGCGAGCGCGATGAGCAGCGAGTAGAGCGTCAGCGGCACCGTCACCTGAGCCTTTTGCAGTATCTCACCTGCAATGGGCGTGCCAGACACGACGGAGTTGCCCAGTTCGCCTGCGAAGATGCCGCCAAGCCAGTCAAAATACTGCGTGAAGAGCGGGCGATCGAGGCCGAGCCGATCGCGAATCGCAGCGACCTGCTCGGCCGAGGCGCTCGTGCCGCCGATCACTTGCGCGACGTCGCCAGGCAGCAGCCGCAACGACGCGAAGATGATCAGGCTCGCCAGAATGAGCCCAACGACCAAGGTCAGGGCACGAACGGCGAGAAAACGGCTCACCTCTCGATGATACTTAGGGTGCGACCACCGTCACGCCAGCGAGGTTGATGCGGGAGTTCGTGTTGCTGTTCGCAAACCCGTGCACGTGGCTCGCGATCGCATTCGTCGGCGTGTAGTTGATGAGCCAGGTCGCGGGGGCATCGGCGGCGACGAGGCGTGCTGCTTGCTGTAGCAGTGCGGTTGCTTCGGCTGCGTCTGCGGCGGCGATGGACTGCGCAAAGAGCGACTGCACCTCGGGGTTGTTGTACCCGAAGTAGTAGTCGGGGTTCGCGTAGTTCGCGAAGTCATTTGCCTCGGCATGGTTCACATAGCTCAGATCGAAGTCTTTGGACTGGTACACATCGTTCAACCAGGTGCCGAACTCGACCGAATTGATCGTGAGCGTCACCCCGATATCGGCGAACTGTGTGACGACCTGATTGAGCGCTGCGGTGTCGTAGAAGTTTGCGACGGTGACGGTGAGCGCGAGGTCGCTCACACCGGCCTCAGCGAGCAGGTCGCGCGCAGCGTCAGGATCGTACGCATGAACTGCAGTGAGATCTTCGTAGGTCGACTCAAGATCGGTGATTGGGCCGCCCAAGGGCTTGCCGTCGCCGTAGAACGCTGCAATGATCGTCTCGCTGTCGATCGCCATCGAGAGGGCAGCACGTACGCGCGGGTCATCGAGTGGCGTGCGGGCGTTGTTGAACGCCAACGTGAAGACATCGGTGCTGCCTGCGCGATCGAGCGTGAACGTGGTGCCGTCGAACTGTGACACCATGTCTGAGCGCACCGGAGCGAGCACATCGATGTCGCCCTCGAGAGCAGCGTTGACCGCCGCATTCGGGTCGGTGATGTACCGCCACACCACAACATCAAGCTCGGGCGCGGTGCCCCAATAGTCGGGCACTGCGGTGAATGTGATGCTGTCTCCCTGCTTCCACTCGTCGAGCGTGAACGGGCCGGTGCCATTGGTCGTATTCTGCAGATCGCCCGAGTATGCGGTTTCAAAGACGAGACCGGGGCGATTGGCGAGGTGCCAGAGCAACTGACTGTTTGGTGATGGCAGCACGATCTCAATCGTGTGGTCGTCGATGGCAGCCACCGTGGCGTCTGTGCCGATGGTCGCGGCGGTGAGGCTGGTGCTCAACGAATCGACGGCATCTTGTGCGGTCAGCGCATTACCAGAGGCGAAGGTGATGCCGTCGCGCAGCGTGAAGGTGTAGCGCAATGAATCGGCGCTCACGTCGGGCAGTGCTGCCGCCAGCACCGGCACGAACTCGTCGACGGTGCCCGGGGCGAGCCCGACCAGGCCCTGATATACGTTGTCGATCAGAATCTGATCGAGCGCGACGCCACCGGTCGTGCGAATGTCGAGGTTTGTCGGTTCGAGTTGCAGGCCGACCCGAAGCTCACGGTTGTCGTCGCCCTCTGCTCCACCCTGGTCGCGGTTCAGCCAGAAGATCGTTGCCGCGATGAGCGCGGCGACCACTACCACCACCAGGGTGATGATGAGGGGCTTGTTCGACCGCTCTCGCTTGCGGTAGGCGGGGGAAGTGGACGTCTGCATCGACTCGGTCACAGAAGACTCCTCGGGTCGTGCGCGAGGCGAGGCCGCACGCATGGGTAACTAAGACGGCGGGCGGCAGTGCTCGTGCGTCACTGGCCGACAATACGCGGGTTTCGGCGAGATGTCTCGTCTGAGAGCACCTCGTTAACGTGTTGTTACATTACACATCACGAAATCTTGTATCGCAGTAGCACTGGGTTCAGTCATTACCGCAGATAGCCGCCATCTCTCAGGCCTGCCTCGATTTCAAATCGGTTGGTGAGTGGATTGCGGCCACTGAGCTGGTACAGCACGGGCACGGCCAGCCCGTAATGCCGCCACTGCTCCCGGTGCACCAGTTCGTGCCGCAGCACGGCCGCGCTCACGTTGGTGTTCGTCAAATAACACGCGCCCACACAGCTGCCGCCCCGCCCGAATGTCCATCGGGGCATACCAGTGAACACCCAGAGGCCGTCAACACGTGAGATTTTTCCTGTGCTCCACACGCTGCCCCAGATAAAGCCGACCGCCGTGGCATACCAATACCCGAACCGTGCGAATGGCCAGGGGCGAAGCCCCGCATACCGTGAGCGCGGCTGTGTTGAGCGTGGCGACGTGTGGTCGGCCAATGCTGCACGACGTGAGCCTGGTGCTGCCGTGTGGTCAGTCATCGCCGCCCACCGTGACGAAATCGATGAGCTGTTCGACCCGGCCAAGCAACTCGGGCTCGAGATCTTGGTACGAGCGCACCCTGCCGCGAATGCGAGCCCACGCATCGGCGATGTCTGCCGGTTCGTCCGCTGGCAGTCCGAGCGCCCGACAAATCCCCGCTTTCCACTCGATGTCGCGAGGTATGTGCGGCCAGGCTTTCAGCCCCACTCGTGCCGGTTTCACCGCCGCCCAAATATCGATAAACGGGTGGCCAACAATGAGTACATGGTTTCCGTACGGTTGGCGAGCGATGTGCGCGGCGATTCGCGACTCCTTGCTGCCCGATACTAGATGGTCAAGCAACACCCCGGCGCGACGACCTGGCCCAGGTGCAAACGAGGCGAGCACCTGCTCAAGATTGTCGGCACCGTCAAGAAGCTCAACGACGACGCCCTCAACTCGCAGATCGTCGCCCCACACCTGCTCAACCAATTCGGCATCGTGTCGACCCTCAACAAAAATTCTGCTGGGCATCGCTACACGAGCGCGTTGCGGCGGTGCAGCGACCGAGCCAGAAGCCGTGCGACTCGGGCGTGCGACCCGTTGGGGCAGCACCAACTGCACCGGCTTCCCATCAATCAGAAAGCCGTCATTCATCGCAAACGAACGCACCTTGCCGCGGCCATCTTCGAGTTGCACGAGGCCCTCGCGCACGCTCACCACCGCGCCGCACCACTGCGACTCCGAATGCTCGACGACCAAACCACGCGCGAGCGTCACCTCGCGACGGACCACCGGGCCACGTCGCGGTCGCATCGCCGCAACCGGGTCACGGTCGTACCGCTCATCAAACATGTTGCGCGTGTGCCCTTCGGGTTTGTCTGGATCGTCTCAGCAGGGTGACCGCGCGCTTTCGCGAGCGGTCACCCACTACGGTACCGTTTGTCGGTTCGGAACGAGCGTGAGCGCGCGCATCGGCAGGGCTCTTGACACGACGCTCGTACCTGCGAGAGCGAGTAGGGTGTGCAGAGTGACAGGAGCAGACACAGACGGGCAAGGCGGCTGGCGTCGCCGCATGCGCTCGCTGCTGGTTGACACCGCACCACTACGTCACAGCCCTGCGTTCGCGAGACTCTGGTTCGGCACCTCAATTTCGCAAATCGGCGCACAACTCACGATTGTCGCCGTAGGCCTACACATCTACGCACTCACACAATCAACGCTTGCGGTGTCGTTTGTCGCGCTGTGGGCGCTCGCGCCCATGATCATTGCGGGGTTTGTCGGCGGTACTCTCGCCGACCGATATGACCGACGAACAGTCGCGCTCGTGACCGCCATCGTGGCATGGCTGAGCATCGCGACGATGACGACGATCGCGTTTCTCGACGTGCGAGTGACCTGGCCCTATTACGCGCTCGCCGCCTGCAACGCCGCAAGCGCTACTATTCTCGGCGCCACTCGCGGCGCGATTCAGCCACGCCTGCTGCCGCCACAATTGCTGCCCGCTGGCGCTGCGCTCAACGGCATCACCATGGCGCTCGCCGTCACCGTCGGGCCAGCTCTCGCCGGCGTCATGGTCGCCAGCGTTGGGTTTGCGTGGACCTACCTGATTGACGCAGCGCTGTTCATCGGCGCCTTCGCCGGCATACTCGGGCTGCCACCCATGCGGCCAGAAGGCAAGCCGCTCGCACCCGGTCTCGGGTCAGCCATCGAAAGCCTGCGTTTCTTGCGCCGCGCACCAAACGTTCGCGCCACCTTTGTGTTTGATCTCGTCGCAATGATTTTTGGTACGCCGCGGGTGGTCTTTCCGGCCGCTGCCGCACTGGTGCTCGGCGGCGGCGCCGTGACCGTCGGCCTGCTCACGGCAGCCTTTGCGGTCGGGGCGCTCGTCAGCGGCCTCTTCTCGGGCCGGCTTGGCTCGGTACGACTGCAGGGGCGCGCGGTAGCGGTCGCGATTGCGTGTTACGGTGCGTTCACCGCGCTCTTTGGGGTGGTGCTGCTCGTCACCGCTCTCGTGGTTCCCAGCTATGAGGGCCGCCCGCCAGTGCAACTCGCTTTGGTGCTCGCAGCCGTTGCCCTCGCCGGCGCGGGCGCATCTGACAACGTGAGCGCAGTGTTTCGCACGACCATTTTGCAGGCCGCAGCCCCTGACGAGGTGCGTGGCCGCATGCAGGGCATCTTCTATGTGGTCGTGGCGGGCGGGCCCCGAGTCGGCGACTTGCTCGCAGGCGCACTCGCCACCTTGCTCGCGCTGTGGGCACCCGCGCTCATCGGTGGCCTGGTCATCGTGGCGATTATGGCGGTATTGTGGCGAATGGGCAGCAGCTTTATGCGTTATGACGCGCTGCGCCCCACACCCTGACTGCGAGGAGCCCACGTGACTGATTCGACCGCCACCAATTCATCACAGGCCGAACCCACGGTGATCGTACGTGCTGAGAACCGCATGACCCGCATCACACTGAATCGACCGCGAGCACTCAACGCGCTCACACGAGACATGGTGGTGCAGGTGAGAGCGGCACTCAGCGAAGCAGCCACGCAGGGCGCAGATGTTGTGGTGCTCGAGGGCGCAGGCGAACGTGGGTTCTGCGGGGGCGGTGACGTGAAGTCAATGTCAAGCGACGGCCTCGAAGCAGCGCTCGAGTTCTTGTCTCAGGAATACCTCACCGACTTTGCGATTCATACCTCACCGATCGCGGTCGTGGGGATCATGCACGGTATCACCATGGGCGGAGGCATCGGTTTGACCGCGCACGCCGCGACTCGTGTGGTCACCGAACGCAGCCTGCTCTCAATGCCCGAAACTCGCATCGGCATCGCCCCCGACGTCGGGGGCGACCTGCTGTTGGCCCGTTGCCCCGGGAGACTGGGCGAATTGCTTGCGATCTCGTCGGGCACGTTCAACGGCCAAGACGCCATTGCGCTTGGGTTCGCGGACCACTACGTGCCAAGCGACCGCCTCGACGAGCTGACACGACGTCTCGCCTCGGGCGAATCGCCTGAAGCCGTCTGCGCGGCGCTCGCCGTCGTGCCACCCGCCTCGACCATTGTGGCCGACCACACTTGGTTCGACGAGATCGCTGACAGCGCGCTCGGGTCGGCAGAGGTCACACTTGCTGACCCGGTGGCCGCGACCGCACGACTCCTTGAACAGCTCGAGACCTCACAGCACGAGGGTGCCAGGCAACTTGCCACGACAGTCCGCGGGCTCTGCCCGATGTCAGTCGTGGTAAGCATTGCGCAGATCGCACGAGTTCGGCGAGATGACCTTGACCTCGCCACTGTGCTCGCTGATGCCTACCGCACCCTCGGCCGACTGCTGCCCCGCCCAGACTTCGCAGAAGGTGTGCGCGCACTGCTCATCGACCGCGACGGCACACCGCACTGGCAGCCTGCACGTGTGGAAGACCTCGACCCGGCAGCAGTGCGTGCCATTCTTGACCCTGAACCGGTCGCGGGCGAGACACCGCTAGACGTTCGCCAGCAGGCGCACTGAACCCAGTTAAGCGGCTACTTAGGTGCTTTGCGTGAAAACCGTCGACGCTTCACTGCGCTGGCAGCGCCAGCAGAGCCACCAGCACCGGCAGCGCCATCAGCACCTTCAGCGCTCAGAGCGTCGGCAGCGCCACCAGCACTCGCGGATGACCCAGTC
>JAAZHL010000017.1 GCA_012510755.1 Leucobacter sp. | reverse complement strand
GTTCCCACAACTGCAGTGACTCTTCGAGTGTGGCACCGCCCTGTTCAAGCTGACCAACGACCTGCACGAGGGCATCTCTCGCCTGCTCGTAGCTGAGCGTGCTGGTGTCGACTGTCGAGTCGTGTGCTGCCATGCTTCAACCTTACCCGCTGCAACGAATTTGAGGTGTGCGCTGGCTGACACTGCGTGACCGCGCAACCGCGTGCCTGGGCGGACATTCGCCCGACGTGCAATTACCGCGACTCGTGTGTGTGCGAGGCGGTTCCGTTGCTGGTTGCAGCGAGCCGGCCTGCTGCGAGCGAGACAAGAATAGCGCTGCCAGCCGGCGCATCAGCAGGGTCACGCAACACCGCCGTGGGCTCTGAGTTTGCGCCAAGCAACTGTGCGATCGCATAGCCGCGTTCGAGCGTGGCGCGGGGAGACAGGGCGCCAAGCCGTGCACGGGTCTCGGCGAGGGTCAGCGCGCGATCCTCGACCGCTCGATCAGCAAGTTCTGAGCCGCGCGCGACCCAACGCACCAACTCCTCGGCGCGTTCATCGATGATTCGTTCTGGCATCATGAGCGACGGGCGGCTGCGCAACTGGGCAATGCGATCGGTCTCGTGCGTGAGCAGCTGGCCGATGCGGGTGCTCATACGGCTGCGCGCCTGATCGACAATCGCAAGCTGCTCGCCGACGTCTGGCACCACGCGTTTGGCGGCATCGGTCGGCGTTGATGCGCGCAAATCTGCGACCTCGTCGAGCAGCGGCCTATCGGCCTCGTGCCCGATCGCGCTCACCAGGGGAGTGGTGGCCACCGCGGCCGCCCGCACCACCCGCTCGTCGCTGAACGGCAGCAGGTGCTGAAAGTCGCCGCCGCCTCTCGCCACGATGATCACATCTACCTGCGGGTCAGCGTCGAGCGCCACGATGCCAGCTGCCACCTCGGCCGCGGCACGGTCACCCTGCACCGCCGCATAGTGCACACGAAACTCGACTCCTGGCCAACGCAGCGTAGCGTTGCGAATCACATCTTTCTCTGCGTCACTGTCACGCCCAGTGACCAGCCCGATGAGTTGCGGCAAGAACGGCAGCCGACGCTTGCGGGCACTATCAAACAGCCCCTCGGCTTGCAGCTTGGTGCGCAACTCTTGCAGACGCTGCAGCAACTCGCCGAGGCCGACGTGCGAGAGCTCGAACACCTGCACCGAGAGCGACCCGCCCTTGACCCAAAAATCGGGCTTCACCAGAGCGATCACCCGGTCACCCTGCGCAAAATCTGCAGTCAGTTTCGTTGCCCCCGAGCGCCAGACGGTGAAGCTCACGGTCGCATCTTGACTGAGGTCTTTCAGCTTGCCGTAGACGTGGCCGCCGCGTACCTGCCACTGCGTGATCTCGCCCTCGACCCAAACGGTGCCGAGGCGGTCGATCCAGTCTTTGATTTTCTGGCTCATCAGCCCGACGGGCCACGGTGCCTCGCGGGTGGCTGGGGTAAGTGATTCGGCCATGCCCACGAGTCTAAGGTGTTGGCTGCGTCTGCACCGGGACAGGGTACGGCCCAACGCGTGTCGCGTAGAATCACGGTATGTCTGAACAGGCAGCAGTGGGATCCGGGGCGGCTTCGCATGACGACCAGCGCACGGTTGGCGCGCCACTCGTCAGCTTGGCGATGCCACGATTGCGGCGGCAAGCCGGGCGGTTGCAAGACCTGCCAGTCGCGGGCGAAAAGCAAGTCTTACTCGCCGCGCCTCGCGGATATTGCGCGGGTGTTGACCGGGCCGTCGTCGCCGTTGAACAGGCG
>JAAZHL010000421.1 GCA_012510755.1 Leucobacter sp. | reverse complement strand
CTTATCAACAATCATCTCTGCATATATGTCATTATCATATAAAACTGCTTCGTCTGGTCCACAATCTCTGATGCCGCAGGGTTTATTTTCGGCACATAAGGGATTGACGATTCCTGTCGCATTCATAATATGAGTCTGATTTCTTAATCCATATTTTTTCAATTTGTAAATCATATCAGGTTTTGCTTCAGAATGTCCAACGCTAAACAATACGTCAGGGTTGACTTCCCTTGCGTAACGGCAAAACTCTTCAATTCCTTCTCTTTCAGGTGCGATACACCAAACCTTCACCAAATCTCCGGCACTATCAACAAGTTTCCGATACTCATCTTCTGAAATTGGATGATTCCATTTGTTATTTTTTGAATCTGCACCATATTTGGAATTCATATATGGACCTTCCATATAAAAACCAATAATTGTATGCGGTCCTTCACTTTTCAAAAAAGAACGAATAGTTTCGATCCCGCGCAAATATCCCTCAAGATCCATATTGTAGAAAATATTGCATAATGTTGTTGTCGTTCCATGCTCTAAGAAATGCGCTGAAACCTCTTTAGGTTTTTCAAACATCCACATACCATCACAACCATGATTATGAATATCGATAAAACCCGGTGTTGTATAATTCCCCCTCGCGTCAATAATCTCAGCATTTTGAGGAATCTCCAAATTATCTTTCTCTTTGATTTCAATAATCGTTTCATCAAACAGAATGACACCATCTAAAATGATGTGGTCTTCCATAACAATATTTGTATTGACAATAGCTTTCATGTTCATAATTTCCTCCTGCAAAAAATTCATAATTAGTGAGATTAGGTTTACCTTCTCTTTACCATCTCCTTGCAATCTCTTCTTAAAACGTTAATGTGTCTGTTTAACGTAAAACCGAATAATAATTACTCGACAACTTTATGATCTCACAAAGTATGATAGTTTATATTTTTCGGTTATTCTATTTATTCGAGCCTCCTCAAGAAATATCACATATTCCTTTAAATGTTTCTGTTTGCAAAAATTCCGAAAAAACGACGGAGGCAGCACCTAATGGTAAAGCTGTGTCCATAAGGTCTGATATGGCAAATTCGATTGAAATATTTTGAATAGGAATAATATGTTCTTTTGCAGAATCAACAATTGTTGATATAAAGGGATCTCCAAATTCGATCATTTCCCCCGACATAATAATCGATTCGGGATTCAAAATATTTATGCAATTTGCAAGAGCAAGGCCAATGTTTCTAGCTGCACTTTTTACAACGTTAATCACAAGTCTGTCCCCGTCTTCTATTGCAGATCGAATATCAACCGGGGTTATTTTATTTGGACTATCTTTAAACACAGAGAGATTGGAGCTATATCCTGATATTAAAGCTCCTGCAATCTTCTTTTTTATTGCAGGGAAAGAACATTCCGTTTCCATACATCCAAAATTACCGCAATAGCACGGGACTTCTTTATCACACTTACACACACACGTATGTCCGATTTGTCCAGCCATACCTGTATACCCAGTAACTACGCGCCCGTTACATACAAAACTGAGACCGATACCCTCCGACAGAACAAGACAGATAAAATCGTTTTTCCCCTTCGCACGGCCTACTGATTGTTCCGCCAACGCTGTCAAGTACACTCTACTTGAAATGCTTACTGGTAATTTTGTCATATCTTCAACAATCGATTTTATGTGAACATTCTTCCAGTTATTTATATATACTGATGAAAGGGAATACTCGTGATTAGCAGCTACGACACCTGGATCACATATCCCTACCCCAATAATTTTTTTCATTTCAAATTCAGACGCAAGTGCCCTTATATTTTGTGAAAGCGTTTCAATAATCTTATCTGCTGACCAATTCTTTTCAAATGGTATTGTTATGCGTTTCCAAATTTCACCGCTTATCGAACAAATAAGCACATCGATCTTAGGAGGATAAATGACAACACCAACAGCACAAAGATAATCTCCATTAACTTCAAGCATTTTTCTTTTTCGCCCTTGCCCAGCTTGTGATTTACCAGATTCAACTATAATTTTTTCATCAAGCAATTCATTAACTAATTCACCAATCGTTGATGCTCTGTAATCTGTCATATTAGCAATTTCTGTCCTACTTATTCCCTTTTTACTATTAATCAAGTTAAGGATAAGTAACTTTTTATATTCGCGTTGACTCAATAGCATCATAAACAATTTCACCTTTACTACAAAATCTAATTAACTACACTCGCATTTCAATTATTCTATATCGTAGTAGCAAGTTCATCATATCTTACCATTACCCCTCTAGTATATCACCTGAATTGCATCGTGCAATGCTGATTATTTCTTTTTTCGTATTATCTTTTATCTTTATCTATATATATTCGATCAATACTACCATTATCGTCACTATATTTGTATTCTTATTAACTCAACTTTCCCACTTGGGGAAATGCATATGAACCTTGAAAAATGAATATATAAAATCACGCAAATAGTGGTCAAAACAAAGGGAAACCACCTCAGTTATGGTATAATTGAATCAGCTAAAACACAGTCATACCAGTCGCTT
>JAAZHL010000114.1 GCA_012510755.1 Leucobacter sp. | reverse complement strand
GCGTGTGCCCCTGCAACATCTGACTGGGCGTGCGGCGTTTCGCGCGCTTGAGCTCGAGGTCGGGCCTGGGGTATTCGTGCCGCGGCCCGAGACTGAAACGGTGGCGCAGTTTGCGATTGATGCGCTGCTCGGCGTTGCTGCCAGCGAACCGCTGGCCGTTGACCTGTGCACCGGTAGCGGCGCGATCGCCCTCTCTCTTGCGACCGAGGTGCCTGTTGCACGCGTGTGGGCCATCGAAAAAGACCCGCTCGCGCACGCCTGGGCCCAACGCAACATCGCAAAACTCGGTGATGGTCGGGTGAATTTGCTGCTCGCAGATGCCGGTGACGCACCGAGCCTGCTTGCTGACCTGCTTGGTCGCGTGCACGTACTCGTCTCGAACCCCCCATACGTGCCAAGTGGTATGGTGCCGCGCGATCCAGAGGTGCGCGATCACGACCCCGATCTGGCCCTCTACAGTGGCCTCGATGGGCTTGATTTGATTCGGGTGATCAGCAAGGTTGGCATTGAACTCGTGGCACCGGGCGGCACGCTCGTGCTCGAACACGCCGAAGAGCAGGGTGCAGCGATTCGTGCATTGCTCACGGCCGACGGGTGGCGGGCGGCTGCCACGCATCAAGACCTGACACTGCGCGACCGCGCGACCACGGCAGTGCGCTGAGCTCGGTGCCTGCGCAGCGGGGTACTGAACCTGCGCGGCAGGGTCAGGCAGCAGGAGTAAAGTTGACAGACATGGCCGAGGTTTTCGATTGCAGCGACAGCACCCAACTACTCGCCGCTGCGCGCGCAGCGAGACATGCGCTTGGACGGTCAGAGCTCGTGGTGCTGCCAACTGACACGGTGTATGGCATAGCGGCAGACGCGTTCACCCCAGAGGCCGTTGCACGTCTGCTCGAGACGAAAGGGCGTGGTCGACAGGCGCCTCCTCCCGTGCTCGTCGCAGACACGGCCACTCTTGGCGCACTGGCAGCTGAGCTTACTGAGCCAGTGCGCAAGCTTGCCGAGGCGTTTTGGCCCGGCCCACTCACGATTATCGTGCAAGCGAACCCAAGCCTTGACTGGGATCTCGGTGACACTGGCGGCACGGTTGCACTACGCATCCCTGATCACGCGCTGACCCTTGATCTATTACGAGAGACTGGCCCACTCGCTGTGTCGAGCGCGAATAAGACCGGTGAGCTCCCGGCTCGTCACATCGCCGAAGCACAAGAGATGCTCGGCGATGCGGTGGCCGTCTACCTCGACGCAGGTGAGGCATCGGGTGACGGCACCGCGTCTACGATCGTCGATGCCACGGCCCTGACGAATGAAGGTGGCACGTTGCGGGTGCTTCGTGACGGTGGTGTCAGCCGTGAAGCACTTACCTCGCTTTTACCGCAGGTGACGCTAGAGGGCTGACATGCTGTTTTTTGTGCTCGTCGCAGCGATCGCTGCGGCAATCACGGCGACAGCTTCGTGGCTGGTGCTTCGCGTCAGTCGACGCTTCGCCCTCGCGCCGAAATTGCGAGAACGAGACGTGCACACGCAGCCAACCCCTCGCTTGGGTGGCATCGCGATGTTTCTGGGCATTCTTGGTGGCCTCTTTTTCGCCGCAACACAGCAGGGCTTCGCTGATGCCTTTAGCTCGAGCGCGCAGTTCTGGGCGCTGCTTGGTGCCTGTGCACTCATCGCGGTCATTGGCGTGCTCGATGATCTTCTTGATCTCGATTGGATGGTGAAGCTCGGGGTCCAGCTGGCAGCTTCGGGCTTGCTGGCTTGGAACGGTGCCCAGATTGTGTCGTTGCCGTTTGGCGACACGCTGATTGTTGGGTCGCCTACCGTCAATTTCGCGTTGACTGTGTTCTTGATGACCCTCGTGATGAACGCTGTCAACTTTGTTGACGGCCTCGATGGCCTGGTTGCGGGAGTTGCGATCATCTCGAATGT
>JAAZHL010000113.1 GCA_012510755.1 Leucobacter sp. | reverse complement strand
ATGTTTGTCTCGTTGTCTCGTTGTGTCGTTGTCTCGTTGTCTCGTTGTCTCGTTGTCTCGTTGTCTCGTTGTCTCGTTGTCTCGTTGTCTCGTTGTCTCGGCGCACAGGTGACAGAACCCGCCTAATAGACTGAATGGGTGCGGCGACTGACGCGCGAGCCTCGTTTGAAAGGAAGCCTTGGTGAGCCAACCTCAACGATCAACGCCCATGCGCATCATGATCGGGTGTGACACCTTTTCGCCAGATGTGAATGGAGCAGCAAGGTTCGCTGAGCGTCTCGCCGCAGGGCTAGTTGGACGGGGTCACGAGGTGCACATTGTGGCACCAGGGCTGCGCTGGCGACGCAGTGCGCCCGCCACCGAAATCATCGAAGGTCAACCCATGACCGTGCACCGGCTGCCGGCACTGCGTTGGCTGCCGCACGACTGGATTCGCTTCGTCTTGCCATGGCGTGCCAAACACTATGCCCGTCGGGTGCTCTCGTATGTGACCCCCGACGTGATCCACATTCAATCGCACATCATCATCGGGCGGGGGCTCGCAAAAGAGGCGACAAGGCGACGCATTCGGCTCGTTGCCACCAACCACGTGATGCCCGAAAACGTGCTCGACTTCACGCTGCTGCCGACGTGGGCCGAGAGCCTGTTCGTGCGATGGGCTTGGCGCGACGCCGACAAAGTCTTGCGGCGTGCAAGCGCCGTCACCACGCCGACACGGCGGGCCGCAGATTTTCTCGAGCGCAACACCACGCGGCGGGGCGTACGCCCAGTAAGCTGTGGGTTGCGGGCCGCCGACTACGAGTCAGACCTCACCCCGCGCACCGAGAACAAGCTCGTATTTGTCGGCCGCGTCACCCTCGAGAAAGAGATTGACGTCATTCTGCGGGCGATCGCACGACTCGACCCTGCGAGCGGGGTGACGCTGACTGTGGTCGGCGATGGTGACCAACGCAAGAACCTTGAGAAGCTCGTGACTGAGCTTGGGCTGGACGACCGCGTCGAGTTCACCGGTCGAGTCACTGACGCCGAGCTGCGATCGCACCTGACCGGCGCGAAAGCTTTTGTGATCGCGTCGATCGCAGAACTACAGTCGATTGCCACCATGGAGGCGATGGCGAGCGGCCTGCCGATTATCGCGGCAGACGCGATGGCCCTGCCGCACCTCGTGCATCACGGCGAAAACGGCTATCTGTTTCAGCCAGGCAACGACAACGAACTCGCCATGGCCATTGAGAAGGTGCTCGCACTCGATGACGACGACTACCTCGCCATGCAGCAAGCCTCGCTCGAAGCGGTGCAAATGCACGATCTTGACCGCACGCTCGACACGTTCGAGGCGCTCTATCGAGGCGAGAACCCCAGGCACAGTTCGAACAACTGACCATGCACATTCTTGTTGTTACCGACCAACACCCCGACTCATTAGGTGGGGCGCAAGTTGCAATCAGGGCACAGCGTGCCTCGCTTGAGCGCGCGGGGCATCGGGTGTCCATTGCGGCGCCGGCGCTGCATCGCGTGGGTTACGAAGTTGCCGCGGCAGATCGTGACGCGTACATAGGGCTGTCGTCGATTGCCCTCACCAAGGATCGCGAATACGGCATCACCTGGCCCGGCCGACGCGCGCGCCGCGAACTGGCGGCAGCCCTGGCTGACCGACCAGCGGTCGACCTGGTGCATGTGCAAGGAGACTTTTGGGGGGCAATTATCGGTGTGCGTGCCGCACGAGACCTCGGTGTGCCGCTGGTGTGTACGCTGCACAATAACGTTGATCAGGGCACGCGGGCGGTGACACCACTAGCGCCACTCGCATTCGCGGGGCTGCGTGCTTGGCGAAGGTTGGTGCTGGGTCGCGTGCGCGGCAATGTGCGTCGAGGCGGCCAAGAGTTCACTCGGGCGAACGGTGAACGGCCGGTGCGCGCGCGAGGGGCTTGGCGATACCTTGCCGAACTGACGGCCGAGGCAAGCGTGGTGATTGCGCCGTCGCAGCACTTCGCCGACACGCTCACACAGCAGGGTGTTGCTGACGAGGTGACGGTGGTGCGGGGCGGTGTCGATGACGAGCTTATCGACACCGCTCTGGCCCTGCCTCGCAGCCCGCGGGTGCGCCCGCGCCTCGCCTGGCTCGGCCGCATGAGCCACGAGAAGCGTGTACTCGAGTTCATCGCCGCGGTCTCACGCTCAGGCATCGACGCCGACGTGCAACTGTTCGGTGCCGGTCTGCTGCTCGGGCAGGTGCAAGATCGCATCGCCGCCGCGGGCCTGGGCGACCGGGTAAAGGTGATGGGCCCGGTGCCGCACGCTGCCGCGCTTGCGGCCTTGCGTGATGCTGACGCGCTGGTGCAGACCTCGGTGGGGTTCGAGACGCAGGGCCTCACCCCGTTTGAGGCGGCCGCGCTCGGCACGCCCACTGTCTTCTGCGACCCGGCGATCGCGGCAGACCTGTCGGTGACCCCTGCTTGGGTGGTGGGCGAGAACGGCGCGGGTGCGCAAGACACGGGTGCGGGCGCGCAAGACGCGGGTGCGGGCGCTGCGGATGAGCACGCTGCGGATGAGCGTAGTGCGGGCGCTGTGGCGCCGGGCTCGGGCGCAGCAACTGCGGTGCCGCACACAGCGGCACCGACCGATGCGATCGACGAACTTGCCCGCACGCTGCGGGCGGTCGTCACACAGATCGCTGCGACGCTCAACAAAGAGGGCGAATCGCCAGCGCCAGCGCCGGCAGCGGCAGCAGCGGCATCGGCATCAGCGCCAGCAGCGGCCTCGCAGGTGCGGGTCAGCGCCGAACAGTCGAGGCGGCTGATGCAGAGCGAGCAGACCAAGCTGCTGATCGGCGTCTATGAAGAGGTGCTTGCCGAGGCGCGCAACGGGTAACTTGAACCGCGTCAGCTCGGTGTCGCCGGTGACAGTCTGTCGTTGCCGTGCAACGAGTAACTGCTCGCCGCAACTGGGGCATGCCAGGGCAGCGTTTCATTTGCCGGTGGGCCGAAAGCGACCCTCGCTTAGAAGCGCCAGACGACTGCCTGGAACCCTGCAGGTGGTGCCGGTACCCAGTTCTCTTCGAGCGTCACGAGCCCGCTGCCGTAGGGCACGTTCGACTGCACGATCTCAAACGTGCCGTCGCTGTTCACTCCGGTGATCAGCAGAGTGTGCACGCCCGACACCCACGAGGTGGGGTAGTCGATGTGCTCGTACTGCACGACGTCGCCTGGCTGTGCGTGCTCGATGGTGAGACGCAGTGCGCCGCGGTAGTTATCGACGGGGTTGCCGGCAGCCTGGCTGCGGTCTGCGCCGCCCACATCAAGCCAACGACCAACTGAGACGACGCATTCGCCGGGGGCGCTCCAGCCGGTGGCGCGGCTCGTGCCGATCTCGCTCTTCGCGGCGGCAATGGTCGCATCAACGTCGAAATTGTGGCCCGAGTTGACGTAGTCGGTGAGGTCGAGCAGCGAATCAAGCGACTTGGTTTCGAGGCCATTTTCGCTGACTTTGAGGTTCTGCCCAATGCCAGCGGGCTGCACCGCAGCCTGCTCGCTGAAATCGACTGCCTGCTGAGGCAGGGCGTTCGCCGGAGCGATGCTGAACGAGAGAGTCACCAGGGAGATGAGAGAGACGACCAAAGCCTTTGCGGGTGTCTGCACTCGTTCTCCTTATCTCGAAATGACTGGCCTGAACAACTGGCCAAATTCTCTCGCTGCGCTCGGCACAACGCTAACCAGTATGCGTTACCTTTCCGTTATAAAGCAAGTTACGTTCATCATTCATACAGGCGGCATTCAGATTTGCGCCGGTTTCTTGGTGCGAAAAGCGCAACGGAGCCCCGCATGCTGCCGACCGCCTACCGCAGCCCGCTAGCTAACCTGCTCGTCCTCGCGCAAGTGTGCTGCCAAGCGACGCAAAAACAGCGCCTCTCCGAGAGCAATCCGCCGAATCTCTTCGGTATGCACGCTCTCGTTCGTTGAATGGATGCGGCTCTCGGGATCAGACACGCCAAGCAGCACAATGTCAGCAGTTGGGTTGATCTTTGACAGGGTGGTGGTGAGCGGAATCGACCCGCCCTCACCCGAACTCACCGTCTCGACACCGTCGTAAGCGTCCGTGAGCGCCCCCGCCAACAGCGCAAACGACGGCGACGACGTGTTGCTCATGAACGGGTAACCAAGTTCGCCGGCCTCGGTCTCAACCTTCACACCCCACGGGGCCACCGCGCGCAGATGAGCGATCAACGCATCGCGCATCTGCGCAGGATCCTCGCCCGGCGGCACACGCAAGTTCAACTTTGCCGCAGCCTTCGCCTGAATCGCAGCCACCGCACCAACCACCGGCGGAGCATCGATGCCGAGCACCGTGATCACCGGGCGTGCACACAACTGATCGCTCACCGTGCCAGAACCGAGCCTCTGGGTGCCAGGCAGCATGCCGGCATCGGTGCGAAACGCCTGCTCGTCGTACTGCTGCCCCTGCCACACCTGATCGGCACGAATGCCCGGCACCGTCACATTGCCATGTTCATCGCGCAGGCTCGCGCGCATGCTGATGAGGGCAGCGCGCGGGTCGGTGGCAGCGCCGCCAAACATGCCCGAATGCACGGAAGCCTCAAGCGCCT
>JAAZHL010000112.1 GCA_012510755.1 Leucobacter sp. | reverse complement strand
GAGGCTCCGCCTTGATCCAGGTCAAGGCTTCTTTGTGCCTCTCAGCGCGGTGGGGTGCACTCAGCGCGCGTGATCCTCGCTCCCTCGACTTCGCCGACATCGCAGCCCTGCAATCTGCTGGACAGTGGGACCAAGCAGGATTGCTGGGCACGGCGTTCACCATGGAGCAGACGTTCTACCGCGACCGTTTGGCTGCACAGAAATCGAGTTGCTCGTCGGGCAGGATGACAGCACGGTGCCGGTGTTCCCATCCACCCGCCTCCATTCCGAAGCGGCCGTCAACGCTGCACTCAAAACGCAATGACGTTACACGTCAGCTCCCCCGCTATCACCGTTGGGATTCCCCTGCATCGACGTGAGATGAGTTCCCATTCTCCACGTACCAAGCGAACTCGCTGCGCCTCCCCCACCGAACCGCAAAGAAAAACGCAGCGACGCTGAGCACGTAGATAACAAAGAACAACACCAATTTGAGTGCCCCAATTATTGAGAAATCTGGAGCATCCCACCCCGCATGCAACAGCATCGGCAACGCAATCGCGGGCGCCAACACCCACCAACGCCCAGATATACCCTGTTGCCGACGCATGAGGCAATAAGCTAGCGCCGCCCCAGCCAAAGTTGTCCAGAGCGCATGCAACCCAAACCCAACCATGAAGCGAGTTATGCCAACCGAAATCGTCGCACCAAAATCAGCACCGCGCAGGGCATACAGCAGATTCTCAATGATTTCGAACCCGGCTCCGACGATAAAACCGTAGATTGCCCCATCCATCACGGTGAGAGGTTTCGTCTGGGCCAACGACAGCACCAAAAGCACTCCGAGCAATCGAAGTAGATCTTCATTCACTGGCACAGAAAGTGATGCATCAAAAGAGCTGAGGCCCACCGCACTATAGAGATCACCCGCACGAGTTTTTGCAGGGATTGCGATAGCCGAAACAATCGAGAGCCCCCAAAGCAACGCTGCGAGGCGCAACGACCTTGGTTGACGATTAAAACGCGGCATTGCCCGCACAATCAACACAAACAGTATGATCTGCACCACGGCAAGAATGATCGCCGCACCCGCGGCCGACGCACTCGTAGCCCCTAGCCCGAGCTGACGCGCCATGAAAAGCGTGCTCGGCACCAGCAGCCCAGCGAACAGCCAGAACACCGGCTGCTTCGGCTGCCACAAAGCGGGTCGCTTCGAATGATTCACACCAGCAGAAACTGATTTCACGTCTTCGTGACGCACTGCGCTCATGATTGTGCCTCTGCAATCGGCAAGACCTCAGTGCTCGCTACCATCGCCGCTACATCGGGCAGCATCTGGCCTGTGTAGGAGCCTGCAATATCAGCCCTCATTTCAACCTCAAAGAGCAGACAAGCGGCATCTGTCAGCACCTCGCACACAACGATGCGCTGGCTGACCCCGTCACCTGCTGCAAGATCGTATTCGAGCAGATCTGCGGTAAGCAGAGGAGCGGATTCGAGCCGGACAATCGGCGCCAAGGCCGCACCCACCGGAGCACCGGTTCTCAGCAGGTCGTCTGGGGCATCAACTAGGGCCTGCGCGGAGACGGTTACCGCAGTGCTACCGTCGGATGCTTTGAAACGTTGCGCAGAGCCTTCAGCCGCGTCGTTGTCGCTCGGAGCATCTACCCACACCCATCCATATGGCGCGATGAAACCGCCCACAACTTCGCCGGCTTCAAAGTCACCGTGCAGTGTCACTCGCTCGTACACACCCACGGTACCTTCCGGCATTGGCGTAATAGCCGCGCGCACGGCAGAAGGGGCAACGCCAAGCGCAAGCACTGTTGCGAGGATCACGCCAAACGCAATCCAACGCGGGCGTTCAGGCGATTGAAACGTCGTTGAGCGCTCGGCGTCCTCGCTCGACGGATGCACCAGGAGTTTGTCCATGTCTTGAGACTAGAGCGAGATGTGCCCGATACTCGCGTGTTTGCGTCGTTGTGCGCAAACTGTCGACATCTTCACGCACATTGGCCGCAGTTGTCAGGTCTGACGAATCCGTAGCTCCCGCGGGCTGAGCTTATAAATGTCTACTAAGGCACGGCGCATGCTCACACTAGAGCCAAAGCCAGCACCCCTTGCGACTTCTTCAAGGCTGAGATCATCAAATCGAGAGTCCTGCAGTGTGGACCGTGCGATCCTCGCCCTCTCCCTTCGAATCTCACCGGCAACCGAAGTTTCTGCTTGCGCAAACACCGCCTGCAAGTGACGCAGCGACACGCCCACCTCACGCGCAAGCTTTGAGGGATCCAGCTGAGAATCGCTGCTGTGCTTGTCGATCTTGAGCATCACGCGATCGAGCAGCGCAGCATGCCGCGAGCCCTGCGGCAGGTTCTCGCCCTGTCTGCCTCGCATTACTGTCCCAACCATCTCGAGCACCATTCGGTCAACCGTGTTGCTGTCACCCGGCGAGACTTCTTGCTCGCTTTCGACCGACTGCTGGAGAAAGGCCTCCATCGCCTTTTCGGGAACGCTGAGCTCGTCGAATATGCGCACCTCGTCGGTCAGCATCGGCACGAACGGGAGCAGGGATTGACGCGGCACTCGAGCCACCACAAACTTCCATTGACTATTGACACGCACCCGGTTCGGCAGCCCGCTAGGCGTAATCATCAGAGGGTCGCGGGAGGTGATCCACGTGGCGCCCTCAAGATACGAGAACTCACCCTATTGTACAAACATGATGTAGGTAGTGGGCAGCCCGGGTCGCAG
>JAAZHL010000452.1 GCA_012510755.1 Leucobacter sp. | reverse complement strand
CTGCCCCGATTGGGAGCGCTAAGATTTGCATTGCTGGACTACTGGAAGAATTCCAGACCCAGTTGTGACAGCGGCACAATATTGCTGACCCTATCGAAACCGTACAGGTGCCTGTCAAATTCCTTTCTAGCAGATATTGTAACGAAACGGTTGATGAAAGCAGATATTGACATCAGTACCAGGAAGCATGGATGCCATTCAATGCGCCACAGCTTGGCGAGAAACCTGTTGTCGGGCAATGAGGCTCTTTCCACCATCACCGGGATTCTTGGCCATGAGAACTCAAATACTACGAGGAGATACCTTGGCATTGATACGAGGGAACTGAGACGCATCTCATTGGAGGTTCCTAATGGTCGAAGCTAGAGGAACCAACAACAAGAATCAGTTCAAGCAAATTATTGATGAATACATAAATTACAAGCGAAGTCTTGGATACAAAGCAGACGATGCTTACTTGGAATGTTTCCAACATCTCTGCAGATTTTTATCTGAAACCGCCTCTCCCGTGCTGACTTCTGAAATAGTCAATGCCTACATCTTTCAGGGAAAGGGGAAAAATAAAGCCCGTACGATACACAACCGGATGTCGACCATAAGACAGCTTGCATTGTTCATGAACCTGACCAATCCCGAAAATTATGTGTTTCCTAAAGAAAGAATCATCAAAATCCAGAAGGATGATTTCACACCTTATGTATTTACCCATGAAGAAGACAAGAGACTTGACGAGGGTTTCCAGCAATTGAAAAAACACAACTGGGCTCCATTCAAGACTCTTGTTTTCCCGATGTTGTTCAGGGTGCTGTATTGCACAGGGCTAAGATTAAGTGAAGCTTTGAACCTCAAGCTGGAGGATGTTGATCTGGGTAATGGCCTGCTGCACATCAGAAAACCCAAGAACAACCGCGATAGACAGGTCCCTATGTCATCATCGCTCTGGGTAGAGATGAGGCAATATTACTCCGACATGCAATTTCACAATGGCCATACTTTATTCTTATTCCCTACCGCAAAGGGAACAAACTATAAGAAGGTGTCAATAGCAACGACTTTCAAACAGGTGTACGAAGCTTGTGGGATACACACTGAGAAAGGAGCTCTCCCAAGAATTCACGACCTGCGTCATACATTCTGTACCCATGCCCTAGAACAGATGATTGAACAGGGAACCGATGTATATTGTGCACTACCATATCTTTGCGAGTATGTAGGGCACAGGGATATCAGCAGCACCAATGCATATCTGAGGTTGCTTCCTGAGAAATTCTCAGGTATTTCAGCGCAATTGGAAGCATATTGCCCTGCCTTGATTCCGGAGGTGATGTATGACTAATACCTTCGATGCCCTTGTGACGGAATATTTTTCAAATTACCTTCCTATCCAGTCTGGATTCAGCAAAAGAACAATCGAGAACTACAGTGATACCTTCATGTGGCTGTTCAAGTATCAGGAGACTGAGCTGGGGAAGCAGATCTGCCAGAGTACCATCGATACATTTTCCGTAGACCTCATCCAAGGATTTCTCTCATGGATTGAGAACAAGCGAAATTGTTCTGTTGCAACCAGGAACCAGAGGCTTTCAGCCATTCACTCCTTCTTGAGGTTTGTTCAGTTCAGGTGCCCTGAATACCTGTCTACATGCAACCGAATACTAGGAATCAAGTTCAAGAGAACTATGGCAAAGACGATGAACTATTTGACCGTCGAGGGACTGAGACTCCTGCTGAGGATGCCAAATCAACGGACAGTGCAAGGTTTGAGGGATCTGGCCCTACTAAGTCTGATTTATGATTCCGGTGCTCGGGTCCAGGAAATAATCGACTTGAAGATTGGCAGCTTCCTTTGGATGAATGCAAATGTGATCTCGTTGTACGGGAAAGGGAGAAAGGAAAGAAAGGTTCCCATCACAAAAGAAACGGTAAATATTGTGAATACCTACATTGCCGGCTTGCCGGTAATGTCGAGAAACGATCCTCATCATGTATTGTTCTTCAACAAGCAAGGCACCAACCTGACAAGAGCGGGTGTCGGATATATCTTGAAAAAGTATTTTCAGCAGGCCAAAAATATTGAGCCGGGATTGTTTCCCACATCAATTTCAGCGCACGGACTGCGTCACAGCAAAGCCATGCATATTCTGGAGGCCGGTGTCAATCTTATCTATATAAGGGATTTGCTCGGCCATGTTTCAGTAACTACAACTGAGATTTATGCAAAAGTGAATCCTGAGGTGAGAAGAAAGGCTATTGAGAAGCTCTCCATGCAGATAGTCACAGAGGACAAGACTACTCTGGATGAAAAAGATAATCTCGCAAACTGGCTGAAGACACAGATCTAATGGTGGAAGGTAAAGTTGACTGGATACTACTCATTGCTCCATCTAGAGTTATTCAAGCAGCTTTACCTTTTGTTGACTTTACCCTAGATGAAACCACGTTGCAGGTGATGGACGAGGAGGGTCGTGAGAATACCAAGAAATCCTACATCTGGCTGCGGGTCCATGACGGACCGCAACCGGCCGCAAGTTACCGCTATTACCCACGTGACTTTTAATCGATTTTATACTATAAACTCTTTCAAATCTGAATAAACTATTCTGTCTGAAAGAAATAGATTCGCTTAAGTTGTACGCCTCGCCGGGGCTATAATAGTATAATTTATACTGTATATTAAGAACATTACAATCAACTTCGACATAGCTATCTCTTTTATATATAGAATTTAAACGCTAAAGTTGATTTCATCGTATAAAACTAAATAAAACTCATGAGCTAAACAGATAGAAATCAATCACGATAACCGCAATGAACCTCCCCGCCGCAAGCAGCGGGGTATCTCTCATGGGTTAAAGTCAAGTTCGATTTGGCTGGAATACAGTT
>JAAZHL010000111.1 GCA_012510755.1 Leucobacter sp. | reverse complement strand
GTGTCGTTGAGCGGCACCTCGGTGCGGCCTTGAATGCGCCTGGCGAGGTTCCAATCGGTCTGCCCGTGACGAACGATGGCGATCACTTGCGGGGTCGAAACGGTCATGTTTCAACGCTATCGCAGGCCCGCTCGGCCTCTACCCGCGCTCGGCGGGTGCTGTGATGCGCTCACAAGTTTTCGACGAGGATCGCCGAGCGCGCCACGCTCGCACCCTTAGGGGACTTCGCGGCGCACTTCGAGCAGTTCGCCGACGGTGCAGCCGAGCACCCTGCAGATTGCCGTAAGCGTGGTGAAGCGTATCGCCTTTGCGCGGTCGTTCTTGAGTACCGAAAGGTTCACGATGCTCACGCCGACGCGCTCGCTGAGTTCGGTGAGCGTCATCTGTCGCTCCGCCAAGAGCTCGTCAAGCCGACAGTGGATGGCGTGGGTGTCGACGGGGTCGGCGGGCCTCATATGAGCCCCTCGGTCTCATGTTGCAGCCGCATGGCACGGCGCAGAGCAATGTCGATGAGACCTGACGCGGTGGCCACGAAGAGCGCGATCCAGTACCAGGCCCACCACTCGGTTGCCTCGGGTGCGGTGGCCTGCACCTGCAGCGCGCCCTCGACGCCGTTGGCCGCGAGGTGAAAGCACGCGGACGTGATCAAACCGCCGCCCAGTAGTGTCCAAGTGAAGGCGCGCAGGGTGCGACTGGCCTGCATTGTAAAGAAATGACCCTGCTGAAACAGCCATGCGAGACGCACAACACAGGCGATGGCGATGAGCGCCGCCACCGCGGCGACGCCGATGAAGAGCACCAGGCACACCGCTGAGACTGGGTTGAGGTTGGGCACGAGCACTTGCAGATGCGTGAAGGTTCCGGTGACCTGGGTTGGCTCACCAGCGCCGCTCGCGCTGTACACCGCGAGGCCCGTGCCTGTCGCGGTCGCTGTCTCGACGGGTAGATTCCACATCACACCGCCCGGCACGAAGAAGCTCTGGTATTGCTTGACCGCGAGATAGATGGTCGAGGCCGACGCAATCACGCCCATCACGAGAATGGCGAGGGCATCAGCCCGGAGCTTTCTGGTGCTCCGCTCTTTGGGGAGGGAGGCGGTCATGCGGCGGATCCTCGTTTTCTCAATTGTTATCGATATTCGTTATTATCGCTTATCGATAAGTTAGCTGGGGTTGTGTGCCCCTGTCAACCGTGAATTTGCTCTCGGCGAAGTCGTCGCAACTTGTTGACGCCCAGGGCGAACAAAGCCCCGCAACACGAGGTGAACGCGTAGCCTTAATGCATCGGCCAGGGCCGCACCGACGACGCGACCCCAGCTACAGGAGGAACAATGTTCGAGAGATTCACGGATCGCGCCCGTCGCGTAGTTGTGCTCGCCCAAGAAGAGGCGAAGATGCTCAACCACAACTACATCGGCACCGAGCACATTCTGCTCGGCCTGATTCACGAGGGTGAGGGCGTCGCTGCAAAGGCGCTCGAGCAGCTTGATATCTCGCTCGACGCAGTGCGCGAGCAGGTGACCGACATCATCGGCACGGGGCAGCAGCCTTCGGCGGGGCACATTCCATTCACCCCGCGAGCCAAGAAGGTGCTCGAGCTGTCACTGCGCGAGGCGCTGCAACTCGGCCACAACTACATCGGTACCGAGCACATTCTGCTCGGCCTCATTCGCGAGGGCGAAGGCGTCGCCGCACAGGTGCTCGTCAAGCTTGGCGCAGACCTGAACCGCGTGCGCCAGACCGTGATTCAGTTGCTCAGCGGCTACCAAGCAGGCAAAGAAACCGCGACCGTTGGTGCGCCCGAACAACAGGGTGAGGTTAAGGGCTCGCAGGTGCTCGACCAGTTCGGTCGTAACCTGACGCAGGCCGCACGCGAAGGCAAGCTTGACCCAGTGATCGGCCGTGAAAAAGAGGTCGAGCGTGTCATGCAGATTCTCTCGCGCCGCACCAAGAACAACCCCGTGCTGATCGGTGAGCCGGGCGTCGGTAAGACGGCGGTCGTTGAGGGGCTCGCCCAGGCGATCGTGTCGGGGCAGGTGCCTGAGACGCTCAAAGACAAGCAGGTCTACATGCTTGACCTGTCATCGCTCATCGCAGGCAGCCGATACCGTGGCGACTTTGAAGAGCGACTGAAGAAGGTCACCAAAGAGATTCGCAACCGCGGTGACATCATCATCTTCATCGACGAGATTCACACGCTCGTCGGGGCAGGCGCTGCTGAGGGCGCAATCGACGCGGCCAACATTCTGAAGCCGATGCTCGCTCGCGGCGAATTGCAGACGATCGGTGCGACGACGCTTGACGAGTTCCGCAAGCACTTCGAGAAGGACGCGGCGCTTGAGCGACGCTTCCAGTCGATCATGGTGGGCGAGCCGAGCCTGCCGCACGCGATCAACATCTTGAAGGGCCTGCGCGACCGCTGCGAAGCCCACCACAAGGTATCGATTACCGACGGTGCAATCGTTGCTGC
>JAAZHL010000407.1 GCA_012510755.1 Leucobacter sp. | reverse complement strand
TTTTTAGGGAATGCTTATCGTTTGATCGATAATTTCCTGAATTACACGCTTGGCTTCGTCCAGTACATCCTGTCCCAGGTCGAGGTCGGGGTTGATTTTGATCACCTGTCCGCCGTTATCCAGCGTGGCGGCAAAAGTTTCTCCACCCAAAACGCCATCCTGGCGTAGCGCGAAGATTTCCCGAAGGATAACTTCCCAGTGATATACCTGGCTGGCCACCACCACATCAGGGGCAAAAGAGGTCTGATCAGCTTGGGTACCAAACCAATAAGCGCCGGCTTCCTTAGCCTTACCGATGGCCCCAATCACCATCTGGGCTGAACCAGTCAGCACGTCCGCGCCAGCGGATAGATGGGTCGTTGCTGCTTCGGCAGCCAGTGCCACATCAGAGAAAGAGCCGATGTAGGTCACACGGACATCGATTTCGGGGTCGACCGATTTGACACCAGCTGCAAAACCGTCAATATAGAGCTTGGCGTCTCCGGTCTCAATCGGACCAACCACGCCAATAACCTTGGTTTCAGTCAACAAGGCTGCCATCACACCATTGACAAATCCACCTTCATCAGAGGCAGTTTCAGACGCATGGACATTCGGCATGTCAAAGGTATCCACCGTGGTTCCGCAGGCAAATACTGTATTCGTGAAATCTGGCGCGATCTCCTGTACAGAAGAGCCATATTGAGAGCCATGAGCCAGGATGATGTCAAAACCTTGCTGGGCATATGAACGGATAGCCGCAGCCGCGTCGTCGACAACAAACATGTTTTCCGAGTAAACATATTCCAATTTGCCTTCGCCCATTTCCTTCTGGAGGGCTTGCATGGCATCGGAAATACTCTGTGAGAAAGCCAGATCATTCATGCTGCTGGGAGTCACAATTGCGACCCGCAGCGGCTGGTCTGAGACTTCTGGTTCTTCAACTGGTGGGGCCGCCTGAGTACATCCGGCCACTAACAATACAGTAATCAATAGAAGTGAAAACAATTTGATTGTATTTTTCATTTCTTCTCCTTTTCCGTCTTTTGCCGGTCTAAAAAAATCAACCTTCTCTCTCAAAGGCTTTCGTGAGAGCGGAAGGTCCTTTTCCTTTGGTAAGTGATAACGTGAGTACCAGGATGGTCAAGATGTAAGGCAGCATCACAGCCAGTTCAGACGGGATTGGAATACCCAAAACCTGGATCCAGAGCTGTAAGGCATTGACCATACTGAAAAGCAGGGCCCCAGCCAAAATGCCATAGGGGCGCCAGCTGCCAAAATACACCAGGGCAACCGCTATAAAACCTTGCCCGGCGGTCATGTTTTGTTGAAATACATTCAGCAGAGCAACAGAAAGCGAAGCGCCTGCAATCGAGGAGAGGATGCCGCCCAAGGTCACTGTAAAGTAGCGCACCAAAGCGACATTGACGCCCAGCGAGTCAGCCGCTTCAGGGTTTTCACCGACGGCGCGGATTTTTAAGCAAAGCGTGGTCTTATTGAGGACGAACCAGGCAAGCGGCACCAGTAAAAAGGCCAGGTAAACCAGCAGGTTCTGGCGGAAGAAAATTTCGCCGATTACCGGTATGTCTCCCAGAAGAGGGATCTTGATGGCTGAGAAGCCGTCGATATTTTCAACCACACCGATCAGTTTTTGGAAGAGCAAGTTGCTCATGCCCATTCCAAAGAGATAAACCCCGATGCCCGCGATGCCCTGGGTAGCCTGCAGCTGGATGGTGACAAAACCCATCGCCAAGCCCATCAAAGCACCAACCCCAATCGCAGCCAAAATGGCCAGGAGCAAACTTTCCGTTCTAAGCACCACGAAATAGGCCACAAAGGCTCCCAAAAGCATCTGGCCTTCCACCCCCAGGTTCAAAACGCCGCTGCGCTGACCGAACATTTCTCCGATAGCGGCGTAAAGGTAGGGGGTCGCGAATCGGATCCCAGAGGAGATGATGGCAATAATTACGGTAGCCGTGAAGCGATCTTTGATCATGATGCCGCCTCCCCAAGCCCCTCAGACCGTACTTTGGGC
>JAAZHL010000110.1 GCA_012510755.1 Leucobacter sp. | reverse complement strand
GTCTCGGCGTGCGGCTAGCGCAGCGGAATGATCTTTCGCACCAGCTTGCGTGCGCCTTCGGTGCGACGCCACACGCTCGTGTGACGAAACCGGCCCATGGCCCGTTTGAATTTCTTGTCGACCGGGCTCTCTCGGTGCATATGGTCGGCCGCGCGTCGCGGCGCAACGCAGAAGTCGATGAGTTTGCGCAGGGTGCTGCTCCAGCGCATGGTTTCGCCGAAGGCGCGCACGCGGTCGCTCGTGGCCTGACGCTCTGGTGAATAGAGCACCTGTTCGATGGCTGCGGCGAGCGCCTCGACGTCTTCTGGTGGCACCACTGCCCCGAGCTCGTGTTCGCGAATGAGGTCTGCGAAGGTGTCACCATCGGTCGACACTATGGGCAACCCGGCCCAGAGGTAGTCGAGAATACGAGTGCGAAAGCTGAACGCGGTCTCGACATGTTCGAAGTGCGTGCTGACGCCGAGATCGGCGTCAAGCAGGTAGTTGACGCGGTCGTCGTAGTCGACCCATTCGGTGTTGAAGAACACGTGTTTGCCGGTGAGCCCCAGGTCGTCTGCGAGTTGCATGGCGTCGGCGGCCATGCGCATTGCGGGCACTTCAGGGTTGGGGTGTTTGACCCCAAGAAAGTAGAGGCGCAGCTTTGGGTGGCGCTCGACCATGCTTGCGACAGCTCGTATGAGGGTGAGCGGGTCGAACCAGTTATAGACGCCGCCGCCCCAGATGATGACCTGATCGTCGTCGGCGATGCCTGGCACCTCGCCTTTAATCGCGTGGCGGGTCTGCACTGCTGGGGTGTTTGAGATTCCGAACGGCGCGATGTCGATGAGCGAGCGCAGGCTTGGGTCGATGTCGTAGGTGAGCGGGTTGATGCGCGAGACTGCGGCAAGTTGACCGAGCCAGAAGTCGCGCTGTTTCTCTGAGGCGCACAAGAGGTAGTCGGCGAGCTCAAGCTGCACGTTGAGCACCTCGGTGATGTATTCGGTCTGTTTCGTGCGAATACGGGGCGAGGCATCTTTACCCTGTTCAAGGTATTCGAGGTGCATCGGGTCGTAGATATCGGCGACGACGATCGCGTTGGTCTTGCGAATCCAGGGGTGAGTCGAAATTGTGTAGCCCTGAAACACGAGCACGTCGCACCAGGCAACGTGCTTCTTGAGCGCGGAGTCGTCGACGGCTGCGACCAAGAAGTCGTCGTGTTCGAGGGTTGAGGCCTGCGTCGAGACAAGCCGCACCTCGCAGACTTCGTGCAGGGCTTTCGCCATCTCCCAGGCACGAATGGCGGGGCCTGCCATTTTTGCGCCGAGCACGTCGCCGGTGATCACCAGCACACGGGTGGGTGCCTTGTTTGTGTGCGCGTTCATGCCGTCAACCCTGCCAGTTTTGCCTGAATCGCGAAATCTGGCACTTGTGCCACGACTTCGTCAAAAGTGCCGACGCCCTTGATCTTGCCGCCGTCGAGGTAGCAGACCTGATCGTATTCGCGAATGGTAGCGAGCCGGTGCGCGACGGTGATGAAGGTCACCTCCCCCTGCAGTTCTTTCATCGATTCGGTCACCCGGTTCTCGGTGGCGGTGTCGAGCGCACTGGTCGCTTCGTCCATCACCATGACGATCGGGTCTGAGTAGAGAGCGCGGGCGATGCCGAGGCGCTGCTGCTGGCCGCCTGAGATCGATTCACCACGCTCACCGATGCGGGTTAGCAGCCCGCCAGGGCGCTCCGCAAGGGTGTCGAGGTGGGCGCGCTCGAGTGCGTGTTGCACCCGTTCGAGGTCGTAGTTGTCTTCCCACGTCAGCGCGACGTTCTGCGCGATGCTGCCGTCGAACAGTGCCACGCGCTGTGGCACATAGCCGACGCGGCTGCGCCATTGCGTCAGCACGTCTGAGAGCGGGGCAGCATCGACGAACAGTCCACCGTCGGTGGGTTCGCTGAGCCCCAACAAGATGTCGATGAGCGTCGATTTACCAGCGCCAGAGGGTCCGACGATGGCGAGGCTCGACCCCATGGGTATCTGCAACGAGATACCGTCGAGCACGTTGGTGTCGGAGTCTGGGTAGCGAAACGTCACGTCGCGAAGTTCGAGCTGCTGCACGGGCTCTGGCAGTTGCTGAGTGTCTTCGACAGTTTCTTGCTCGCTGGCGAGTGCGTCGGCATCTCGCAGTTCACGAATCACGTCGCGTGCATAGACCTCATTTGCTGAGGCTGATGCGAGGCACGACTGCACACCATTGAGCGCCGGGATCACGCGAAAGCCAGTCACTGCGAACAGCCCTACCGCGACCGTCGCACCTCCGAGACCACCCATGAGATAGGCGGCACCGCCGACGAGCAGCACGCCGCCGATAAGCGCCATCTCGAATACGTATTTTGGCACCTGGCTGAGGTAAGCCATGTCTGCGCGGGCGTCGGTGGCAATCACGCGGTCGTGTGAGATCACTCGCGCGACTTCGCGCAGTTTGCCTCGTAGTGTGACCTCTTTGAGTGCCTCGATCATCTCGGTCATGATGGTCGAGATGCGGTAGACGAGGTCGCGGTTTCTCTCGCCCGCACGCTTGGCCGCGCGGCTGACGAAACGGTTCATGAAGAATGCGATGGCAAGCAGGTAGACGAAGGCAATGAGTGCGGTCACCGGTTGCGCGATGACCAGCACGAGCAGGGTCGCGAAGAAGGTCATGACGTTGCCGGGAAGCATTGAGAGCTGCAGCAGAAAACCAAGGTTGGTGTTCGCCATAGCGGTGTCGACGATGCGGGTGACTTCGGGGGTGCTCAGTTGCGAGCGGCGCTGCCAGCTCGAGTGAATGTAGGTGCTGAACAGGCGGTCGCCGGTCACCCGTTCGTAGTGCGCAAATCGACGCGTCGCTCGTCGATGTAGCACGAGCGCGAACACGCCCTTCAAGATGAAGAGCCCACAGATGGTGATGACCAGAATGGGGGTTGCCGACTCTGGCAACTGACCGATAATGGGCAGCGTCATGCCTTGGCCGGTGGCGAGGGGCGCAGTAACAACAACGATCAGGGTGAGCGCGAGTGCGTCGAGGATGGCGAGTAGGCCGGTGAGAATAGAGTACCCGAGGTAAAAGACTTTCGCACCTACGGGAAGCGCTGTGAACAGCTCGTTAAGCGTGCTCCAGATACTTCTCAACGATTATCCTTAATTTCAGATGCAACTTCGTCGAGTTTACCGCGGGTACCTGGGTAATACTTCGAAGCTCTGTAGAGCTTTGAGCCGGGCAATTCTGAGACGCAACAGTCGTCAGGCGAGATGCTTATTACCCCAGCGCCGCATGCGCCTTTCAAACGGGTGCTCAATGAAACGGTACAACGCCCAGGCAACTAGCATCGCGAACGCGAAAGTTGGAACGTACCAAAGCAAATTTGAGTAGGCAATCGGCTGTCGACCAAAAATCTCAATGAACGCATACATCACAGTCGCATGCACCAAATAGAAAGAAAAAGACCATGCCCCAAGGTTGAGCATCACCTTCGTTTTGAGGAACGACGGAGCTCCACGAGCGTCCCGCGTCCCCACTGTCAGAACTATTAGAGCGAACAAGGCCACAAATATCTCTGCTGACATCATCTCAACCCACTGGGTGAAAAGGTCTGTCCAATCGTTGCGTCGAGCAAGCACTAACCAGCAGAGAAAGGCTGCAAGCAAGAGATAACTCACGATCGGGGCGATTCGTACCCTGTATCCGGAGATCAATAGCTGGGCGACTCCCATACCGATAATGAACTCGCTCAACCGTGTTATGGGCAAGGGAAGCTGTGCCCACCAGCCGGGCACGAATAGGACTAGCAGTTTAAATCCAACCGCTCCACCGAAAGCAGTCAACACCCAGATGGCTGCTCCACGCATTCTCAGCAATCTCAAGACGCTGTTCACCCAAGGATGCAGAAAATAGAAGAATGCTTCAGCGGTGAGTGTCCAGGCAGCTGGGTTGCCCGAAAACAAGATCACCGGGTCTCGTGACCATCCCTGCACGAGGACGACTGATAACAATAAAATGCCGACCGAAAACGGCTTTATCCAGTCATGAGCAGGATCTGATGAAAAGCTATAGAACACAGGAATGGCGAGCAATAATGCAACAAAATGAGCTGGATAAATTCGCGCAAAACGTCGCCAATAGAAGTTACGTGTCGTAGTCCCACGCCCATGACTTGAATAGGTCAGCACGAATCCTGACAGCACGAAGAAAAAAGCCACACCTGTGTGTCCGTGTAATGCGAAGGAGTTGAGTATCGGAACTGGAGCAAAGTTCACCATATGGTAAACGAATACGCCAAAAGCCGCCCACCACCGGAGCCCAGTTAGCGAGTCAAGGCGCACAAGCGTAACTACGTGTCCAGCTTCAGCACTAGCGGTCGTGCTCACCCACCGCCGCCAATAACAATGCGCGGCACCCCCGACCATACGGCCGGGTCTGTATAGTTACGACCGTCAGCAAACAGCTTGATCCCCGGAAAATCTTTTGGCCCAAGCTCACGATACTCCGCATGGTTCGCCTGCAAAATAGCTACATCGGCATCGTCTCCAATTCGATGCGGCGTGAACCCGTATGCTTCAAGCTCTCTATCGGAATACAAAGGGTCGTGCACGAAAACTATTGCACCTCGGCGCTCAAGTTCCTCAACAGTCGGGAACACGCCTGAAACGGCAGTCTCTTTCACGCCCCCTCGGTATGATGCTCCGAGCACCACAATACGTTGGCTTTGAAGGTCACCAATAATCTCTTCAACCCGATCAACTAGATACACTGGCATGCTGGCGTTAGCGTTGCGGGCAGTGCGAACAATGTCGGCCTCGGCGTCCGTCGAGAGGTACAGGCGAGGATATACAGGAATACAGTGCCCGCCGACTGCGATGCCCGGTTGATGAATGTGACTAAATGGATGGGTGTTGCAAGCTTCAATCACCTTGTGCACGTCAATCGATCGCGTATCAGCGAACTTAGCAAATTGATTTGCTAGACCGATGTTCACGTCTCGATAAGTTGTCTCGGCGAGCTTTGCCATCTCAGCTGCTTCGGCTGAACCAAGGTCCCAAACCCCATTTGGTTTGGGAAGATCATCACGCGGGTAGAAGTCAAGAACAGCCTCATAAAATTCTACGGCTCGTTCCGCTCCCCGCGCACTGAGCGCGCCAATCAGTTTAGGGTACTTCTTGAGGTCCTCGAAAATTCGACCCGAATACACGCGCTCAGGAGAGAACACCAGATCGAAATCTTTGCCCTCCTTAAGCCCTGAGACCAGCTCAATCATGGGCTTCCAACGGTCACGGGTGGTACCAACTGGCAATGTAGTTTCATAGGAAATAAGGGTGCCAACGGTCAAATGCTCCGCCAGAGAATTAGTTGCAGCGTCCATCCAAGTGAAGTCAGGCAACCAGGTTTCTTCGTTCACCAGCAATGGCACAACGATGACTACGGCATCGGCTCCCGGGATCGCATCTGCGTAGTCGGTGGTCGCGCGAAGCTTCCCCGCTGCCACCAGCTCAGCTAATTTCTCAGCAAGCCCAGCCTCGCCGGGGAAGGGTTCCTGACCACGATTGATGCAGTCTACAAGCGCCTCGTTGACATCTACTCCGACTACCTCATGACCTTTTGACGCGTATTGCGTGGCGAGAGGAAGACCGATCTTGCCGGTGGCGACTACCGCAATTTTCATAGGTCTCAGTCTAGTGCAGGCCTCGATGCTCGCTTCGCACTGAGCCGAAACATCTCAGTCACCCATGATCTTCTCGATTGCCTCTCGCACCGGTGCGGCTTGCAGCTCAAAACTCAGCGCACGAGCCGCTTCGCCTGCACGCCGCTTGTAACC